>CATPAO010000085.1 GCA_955652025.1 Casimicrobiaceae bacterium | reverse complement strand
TGCCGCGGCGCGCAAGAACGGCGTGCCGGTCTGGTATCTGCTCGCCGACAACGAAGGCCACGGCTTCGCGCGAAAGGCGAACGTCGATTTTCTCTTCTACGCGACCGTCGCGTTCGTCGAGGAGCGGTTGCAGAAGCCGTAGCGGCGGCGGCGCCCGCTACATCTGTTTGAAGAGATGCAGGAACTGCCGCGAGATCGGCAGCCGCTCGCCGCGCTTCTTGAGCAGGACGAACTGACGCTCGGCGTCTTCGCGCAGCACGCCGGCGACCTGTTCCAAGTTGACGATCGTCCCGCGATGGATCTGCCAGAATCGCTCCGGATCGAGCTCGCCGAGGAGTTCCTTCAACGGTGTGCGGATCAATGCCTCGCCGCTGTCCAGAACGACACGCGTGTACTTGGTGTCGGACTGGAAATAGACGACGTCGCCGATCGCGATCAGCTTGATCTGCTTGCCGATCGCCGCCTTGATCCACTTCATCCGCGGCACGTCCGGCTTGATCGTCGCGCGAAGCTCCGCGACGAGCGCGGACAGATCGGCCGGCGGCGCGGCGAGATTCTTCTTGATCCGCTCGACGGCGGCGCCGAGGCGATCCGCCTCGACCGGCTTCAGCAAATAGTCGACCGCGCCGGCGTCGAACGCCTTCAGCGCGTACTGGTCATACGCGGTGATGAAGACAACGTGACAGTCGCCGCCAATCGCCGCCGCGACGTCGAGGCCCGTCTTGCCCGGCATCCGGATGTCCAGAAATGCAATCTGCGGCCGTTCGCGCGCAAACGCCTCGATCGCGGCGATGCCGTCGGCCACTTCGGCGACGATATCGAGTTCGGGCCACGCGATCGCGAGCTTGTCCTTCAGCCGCTCGCGCATCAGCGGCTCGTCTTCGGCAATCAATGCGGTGACCCTGTTCATGGGTGTACTCGGTCGCGCGTTTCCGACGCGTTCACCGGCAGCACCAGCCGCGCGACGAGCCCGCGCGGTTCGTTCGCTTCGAGCTCCAGCGCGGCGCGCCCGTCATAGAGCAGGCGGAGCCGCTCGCGGATGTTCGAGAGGCCGATGCCGCTGCCCGGCACGTCGCTGATGCCCGCACCCGTATCGGCGACGACCAGCACGAGGTGCGCGTCGTCGCCCGAGCGTTCGCGCCGCGCGGATACGGCGACGATGCCGCCGTCGGGCAGCGGCTCGATGCCGTGCTTCAGCGCGTTTTCGACCAACGTGATCAGCATGCCGGGCGGGACGGTCGCGTCATCCAGAGCCGCCGGGATGTCGATCCGATAGGCGAGCCGCTTGCCGAGCCGCGTTTGCATGATCGCCAAATACGCGCCGATCATCGCCGCCTCGTCTTTCAGCGTCGTCGTATTTTCCCGCAGCGACGGCGTTGCCGCGCGCAGGAAACGGATCAGATGGGCGATCAAACGCGCGGCATCCGGCGCACCCTTTTCCGCGAGCTGCTGGGCGCTCCCCAACGTGTTGAACAGAAAGTGCGGCTCGATCTGCAGCTGCAGCATCCGCAACTGCGATTCCGCAAGTCGCCGCGACAATTCGTTCTGACGCGCTTCGACCTCGAGCCGACCGGACAGCGCGACGTATTCGCGGTTACGCAAGTTGGCGATCAGGGCGACCAGCGCCGCATAGAGAAAGCCGAATACCAGCGCCGCAGTGACGAGATGGCGCAGGCTCGCGCTGTCGAACAGCCACGCGAGCGGTGCCCGGTCCTGGACCAAGTCCACGATCGTCCCGCCGACCGACGCGCCGACGAGAACGAGGCCGAGCGTCACCAGGACGAATCGGACGAGCTTGCCGCGATATTTACGATAGCCGAACCACGCGCCCAGGCCCGACCACAGCAACAGGAAGATGACGACGTTGAACAGGAGAGCCGCTTCGGCGAACGACATGTTCCACGGCAGCCGGGACGCCGCGGCCGCTGCAAGTGTCGTCCCGGCAAAGATCCAGACCAGCCATTGCCAGCCGCGCTCGCGATAGAACCAGTGGTCGAACGCGCGCACGTCGCGTCGCTCGATTTCCGAAAGCGACGACAACACGCGTTCGGCGAACGTGTGGTAACGGGATTTCAGCGATCCGAGCGGCATCGGGGCTTGCTATGTTGGGCGGGCTGCGCCGCGGGGATTTTAGCCTCGCCGCCGGCGCCGTCATGCGCGGCGCGCGACGAACGACGCCCACACAGGAATGAATGCCGGCCGGCGGCGATCGTTGACGCCGCGGCGGGTGCGATCAGAAATTGCGCACGATCCGCGCGTAGGCCGAATGATTGTGGATCGATTCGAAATTCTCGGCTTCGACGACGAATCCGTCGATCCGCGCGTCGGCGCCAAGGCGCGCGGCGACGCCGCGGACCAGGTCCTCGACGAAGCGCGGATGGTCGTAGGCGCGCTCGGTGACGTATTTCTCGTCGGCGCGTTTGAGGATGCCGTAGAGTTCTGCCGACGCCTCTTCCTCGGCGACGCGCAACAGCTCGCCGACGAACAGATGCGCCGAGGGCCGCGCCGAGATCGTGATGATCGAGCGCTGATTGTGCGCACCGTATTCGGCGATCTCCTTCGAGCTCGGGCACAGCGATGTGACCGGCACCGCAACGGTGATCGTATGCGAATATTTGCCGTCCACGAGGTCGGCGGCAAGCCGAACGTCGTAGTCGAGGAGGCTCGCGACACCCGAGACCGGCGCCAGCTTCCGCACGAAAAACGGAAATGCGAGCTCGACGCGCGCGCCCGGCGCTTCCAGGCGGATCAGCAGGTCTTCCACCATCTCGCGCAACGTCGCCACGGTGAGCGCCGCGGCGCCCGGCGCCGCGCGCTCCTCGAGCAACGCGACCAGCCGCGACATGTGCGTGCCCTTGCGATCTTCGGGCAGTGCGACGTAGACGTTGCAGGTCGCGATCGTCGTGTTCGCCACGCCGTCGCGATCGGCGAACGGGAGCGGGTAGCGCAAGCCCTTGATGCCGACCTGGTCGATCGCGATCCGGCGCTCGTCGCGCTCGGACTGGACATCGGGAATTTGCAGCAGCGCGTTGGGGATTTCGGGTCGATTCATGCGAAGACTCTCATGCTAAAGCTATATCAGGCCGCCGGCTTGGCCCATGCCTTGGGCTTGCGTGCGCCGAAGCAGGC
>CATPAO010000084.1 GCA_955652025.1 Casimicrobiaceae bacterium | reverse complement strand
GTGTAAGCGCACGTCCGATCGACTCGCCGAAGGCGCCTCCCGGCGCGAGCGGCAGCGTCACGGAAAGTTTCCACAGCCGGATGGCCTCGAGCGACGCGCTCGCGAGCAACACAAGGCCGAAACCGAGAAACGCCAGGACGCGCGGATGGTCGGACGCGAGGTCGGGTTGCGCGACGCGACGAAGACCCGCGACGAGCAGCACGAGCCCCCCGACGACCCACCACCACGCCGACAGGCCAAACAGATAGAGCATCAGGTCCGACAACCACGCGCCGACGACGCCGCCGCGGTTGGCGATCGGCGCGCCGGTGCCGGTGAACGAGAATCCCGGGTCGGAGCGCGTGTAGCTGCCGAGGATCAGCGCCAGGTAGATGAGGATCGCGACGACCAGCAGGCACCACGATTCGCGCAGCAGACGAGCGAACCGGGGCGACAGCGTCTCAGTCGGGGCCGGCCGCCGCTTCCGGTTTCCGTTCCGCTTAAAAAACATAAGCTTGCCGCATGGACTTCAATGGGGAGATTATACCGTGCGCCAGGCGCTAGAAGGGCCTTTGCTCGCCGCGCAATCGATGCATTGTCGCGCATAGTTGCGTGGGGACGCATCGCCCATACTTGTAAAATGCCACGTTCGAACGCGGAGAGTCGGTCGAAACATGTCCTCTACCAAGCACGCCCGCCTGCTGATCCTCGGTTCCGGTCCGGCCGGTTACACGGCTGCGGTCTACGCCGCGCGCGCCAATCTTAAGCCCGTGCTGATCACCGGCCTCGCGCAGGGCGGCCAACTGATGACGACGACCGACGTCGACAACTGGCCGGCCGACGCCGAGGGCGTGCAAGGACCCGACCTGATGGCGCGATTCCAGAAGCATGCCGAACGATTCGCGACGGAGCTGATCTTCGATCACATTCATAGCGTCGATCTCAAGACCCGGCCGTTCCGTCTCCACGGCGACCACGGCGAGTACACGTGCGGTGCGCTGATCATCGCCACCGGCGCGTCCGCGAAATATCTCGGCCTCCCTTCGGAGCAAGCGTACATGGGCAAAGGCGTCTCCGCGTGCGCGACGTGCGACGGTTTTTTCTACAAGGACCAGGACGTGGTCGTCGTAGGCGGCGGCAACACGGCCGTCGAGGAAGCACTCTACATGTCGAACATCGCGCGGAACGTCACCGTGGTCCACCGCCGCGACAAATTCCGCGCCGAAGCGATTCTGGTCGACCGTCTGACCGCAAAGACGAAGAATGGCGGCAACGCGCGCATCGTGTGGAACAATGTCGTCGACGAAGTCGTCGGCAATGAATCCGGCGTCACCGGCGTCCGGCTCCGCGACACCAAGACGAACGCGGCGCGGGATGTGGCGGTCCACGGCGTGTTCGTCGCGATCGGCCACACGCCGAACACGCAGATATTCGAGGGGCAACTCGACATGGCCGGCGGCTACATCAAGGTCAAGGGGGGCAGCGAGGGGAACGCAACCGAGACCTCGGTCCCCGGCGTGTATGCCGCGGGCGACGTGGCCGACCACGTCTACCGTCAGGCGGTGACTTCGGCGGGAACCGGCTGCATGGCGGCGCTCGACGCGGAAGCATTTCTGGAAGCCAACGCGTAGGCGCGCCGGTCCGATGGCGAAGCTCTCGGATCTCAAGCGGCTCTTCGAGGCCGCGCCGCCGCGGCAACGCGCGGCGCCGACCCAATCGAACGACACCGTCATCAAGGTCGCTCCGAAGCGGGCGGTTGCGGCGACCAAGCACGCCGACGGCGACCTCGACATCACGCATGCGTTTTCCGATGTCACGCCCCTGCCGCCGAACAATCGGGCGGGCGTGACGCGGCCGCGGCCCTCCGTCCTACCGCGCCAGTCGCTGGCCGACGAGCGCGATGCGCTCGAAATGTCCAAGTACGGCAACGAACCGGCGCCGCAGGCGTGGGACATCGGGCAAGAGATCGAAGGCGAGCAGACGTTTCTGCGCCCAGGCTTGGGCCGCGACGTGCTCACCGGGCTTCGTCGTGGCCGCTGGGTCGTCCAGGCGGAACACGATCTGCACGGCATGACGACCGACGAGGCGCACGATTCGCTCGCTGATTTTCTGCTCGAAGCGCGGGCGCGCGGACTGCGCTGCGTGCGCGTCATCCATGGCAAAGGATTGACGTCGCACAACCGCGAGCCGGTGCTGAAGGGCAAGGTCCGGCGCTGGCTTTCCCACTACAACGACGTGCTCGCCTACTGCGAAGCGCCGCGGCATGCCGGCGGATCGGGCGCCGTCGTCGTGCTGTTGCGCGGACGTTAGAGCGTCCGGTGCGCGAGCGCCGGCAAACGTGCACGCACGTCGTCGATTCGCGCCCGATCGATATCGCCGATCGCGACGCCCTCCCCTTCGGCATGCGATGCCACGACCGTTCCCCAGGGGTCGACCAGCATCGAGTGTCCCCATGTCCGGCGACCTCCCGGGTGCGTTCCGCCCTGCGCCGCGGCCAGAACGTAACACTGATTTTCGATGGCGCGCGCGCGTAGCAGCGTGTCCCAGTGCGCGCTGCCCGTGGGAACGGTGAACGCCGCCGGAACGACGATCAACGCGACGTCGCCGAGTGCGCGGTAGAGTTCTGGAAACCGCACGTCGTAGCAAATCGACAACCCGACACGACCGCACGGCGCGTCGAACGTCGCCGCCACCGCGCCGGCGCTGATCGTTTTCGCTTCGTCGTATTGCTCGTCGCCCTGCATGAACCGGAACAGATGAATCTTGTCGTAGCGCGCGACACGTGTGCCGTCGGGCCCGTAGACCAAGAGCGCCTGTTTTACGCGCCCGGGGTCCGCCGAGGCGAGCGGCACGCTGCCGCCGATCAGGAAGACGCTGTGCCGGCGCGCGGTCTGCGCCAGAAACGCCTGCTGCGGACCGTCGCCGTCGGGTTCTCGGATCGACAGCTTGTCGCGCGCGGTGCGCCCCATGAACCCGAAGTTCTCCGGAAGCAGCACCAGGCGCGCGCCGTCGCGCGCCGCAACCGCGATCAGCGTTGCGGCGCTCGCCAGATTCGCCGCGACGTCCGCACTGGAGGCCATCTGCACGGCGGCGATGCGATACGAAACCGACTCGACACTCGTCATCTTGTTTGAACCCCCACGCTTGCGGCTGCCGCCGCTGCGCTGCTCCCGGAGGGGACGCACCCGCGCCTTGGCCCGGCGGCGCTCATTTGGCCGTGGATTGCGCCGGCGCGGCGGCCGTACGGTTGCTGATCCGCTCGACGACGGGATCGGACCATCCGCCGGACACCGCATACTCGTAGCTGAACAACTGCTCGATCGGATCCTTGAATACCTTTTGCGCGAGCAACGTTCCCGCACCGACGGCGGCGCCGAGCAGCGGATTGGCGATGAATAGCGCTGCGGCGCCGGCGGAGACGCTGGTCGACAACGCCGGCTGCACGCGGACCTTGAACTTCTGCGTCTCGCGCGCCAGGTCGACCGTGCCGGAAATGTCGACCGCGGCGGACGGGCCGATCATCCGCAGATTGTCGGTGCTCATCATTCCATCCTGGATGCGTGCGGTACCGGCGATCGAGTCGAACGCAAAGCCTTCGCTGAAGACGTCGCGAAAATCGAGCGTGATTCGTCGTGCCAGCGATTGCAGCGACAGCACGCCGAGCAATCTGCCGACACCGGGGTCGGCCTTCAAGAACTGGCCTGCGCCCGAGGTCAGGCGAAAAGATCCATTGAGCGACGGATAGTCGAAATCGCTCGGCGCGCCGGCCCACGAGAGTTGACCTTCGATCTTGGTCGGTGCGCCGATGATCGCGTCGGAGGTGCCGAAGCGCGCAAGGAATGCGCCGGACTCGTGCGCGTCGATCGCGACGTCGAGCTTGGTCTGCTGCGGGTCCGCGGTACGCCACCAACCCCCGGCCTTGATGTCGCCCGCGTCATTCGCGAGCGTCAGCGATTCGATCTGCCAGTCGCTGCCAGCCGGACGCGCCATGAACTCGAGCTTGCCGAGATCGTGCCCGCGCGAATAGAACGCTTCGGTGGCGAGATCGATCTCGGGCCACGCGTTCGCGGCGCTGGCGGGTTGCGGCGGTTCGCCTTTAGCGACGGTCGTAACCGCGGTTTCGCCCGCGACCGGCGCAGTGAGTTTCGTCAGTCGCGCGACGATTCGTCCGTTGGGCAGGATCGGGGTCGGCGCGCGCCATACCGCCGTCCCTGCCACGTCGCCTCCGTCGAGCGCAACGCGCCAGTCTTCGCCGGCGCGACGCGCGGCCACCTTCACTTCGTTGAACTTGCGTCCGAATGCCTGCAGCGTTGCGGCGTCGATGTCGGCGCCCTCGAATGCCATCGCGGCGCCGGCGCGACCTTTGCCCGGAAGTGCCCGTCCCACCGCGAGCCAGTCGTCGAAATTGAATGACATCAAGTCGGCGCGCACCCAGAAACCCGGCCGATCGAGGTCGCCGATGCGCTCGACCGCACTGCCAAGCAACATCAGCGCGTGATCGTAGGG
>CATPAO010000083.1 GCA_955652025.1 Casimicrobiaceae bacterium | reverse complement strand
TCGCGCAGGGCATCGTCGTTGCGGTCGTGAATTACGACCTGTGCCCGGCGGTGTCGATCGGGGCCATCGTCGACGAGTGCACGCGCGCCGTTCTCTGGCTGCTGCGGGAAGGCGAAAAGCACGGCGCGCGATGCGATCGCCTCGTCGTCGGCGGGCATTCGGCCGGCGGGCACCTGACGGCGATGCTCTTCGCGACCGACTGGCGTGCGCATGGATTGCCTCGCGCGCCGTTCGCGGGCGGCGTCACGCTGTCCGGCGTGCACGACTTGGAACCGCTCGTGTTGTCGACGATGAACGCCGACTTGCGCCTCGATGGCGCCGAAGCGCGCCGTTTGTCCCCCGTGCATTACCCAGCCGAGACCGATGCACCGCTGGTGGTCGCGTGCGGCGCCGACGAAACGTCCGAGTTCCTGCGCCAATCGGCGCTGCTCTTCGACGCCTGGCCGGGCAACCGACCGCGGGGAGCTAACGCGCCGCTATTCATCTCCGGCCGACACCATTTCAACGTCGTGCTCGACTACGCCGATCCCAGCAGCGAACTCACGCGCGCGACGCTTGCGCTGTTTTAGATCGTTCAGCCTCCGGGCGGACGATACGCGACGGTTTTCTTCGTCGCCTTGTCGAATTCCTCCACGGTCATCAGCGCGGTCGTCCGGGTCGACACCCGTCCCGATTGATTGACCGCGAGCGCGACCGCCGCGGCGGTCGCATTGTCCGGAAGGTCCACGATCAAGTAAGCGTCGACTTCGCCCAACGCGAAGTAGAAGGCTTCCAGCTTGCCGCCGACGCCCGCGACTGCCTTTTCGACCGCCGCGCGCCGCCCGGTTCCGCCTTCTGCCACCAATCCCTTCGCGCCTTCGCTCGTGTAGCGCGCTTGAAACAGGTATTTGCCCATTGCGAAGCCTCCCAATGAATTCGCTCTCGTTGACGTGATGGTCGCCGGTCGTCCCGGCGGCACGATTCTGCGCCGATCCAGGCGTGCGAAGGAGGCCCGCCTCCAACCCTATTGACAACTGACCCTAGGTCATTTAGGCTTTCGAGCAAGTGACCCGCAGTCAGTTGCGGGTTAGGGAGCGTAAAGACATGGTCATTCGACAGCGTGCAATCCACACCGAGGACAAGCAGGAACGGCATCAAGCCATTCTTGACGCCGCCGAACGCCTGTTGACGACCGCGCCAGTGCGCGTCGCCAATATGGCGGAGGTGGCCGACGAGGCCGGCCTCGCCAAAGGCACCGTCTATCTTTACTTCGCGAGCAAGGACGAGCTCTTGCTTGCGCTGCACGAGCGGCACGCCGACGACTTTTTCCGCGCGCTCATCGCGCTGCTCGACGAGCCGGGCGAAGTCAGCATCGCGGCGGTCACCGCGCTGACGCGAACGCACATCGTCGAGCGCACGACATTCCTACCGCTCGCCACGCGCTGCTTCGGGATCGTGGAAACCGAAGTCCCGCGTGAGATCGCGTTCGCATTCAAGGAGCGCATGGCGGGTCGGCTTGCCGCCGCCGGCGCCGGACTCGAGCGCCATTTTCCCGAACTCGCGCCCGGTCAGGGCGTCGCGCTGCTGCGGCATAGCTACGCTCTGATCGTCGGCCTGTGGCAGATGACGGCGAACGTGGCGGACCTGGCTTCGGCCGACTGCCACATCGACGCGATCGATTATCCGAAGGAACTCGAACGCGCGCTGGCCGCGCTTTGGGACGGCACGATCGGGCGACGGCTCGCCGCGCGGCCCGAGCCGTCCGGCAAAAGGACACATTGATGAAATCCCTGTCCAAGACTCCCTCGCTGCTGCGAGCCGGCGCAAGCGCGCTCTTCGCGGTGGCGCTGCTGTCGGCGTGCGCGAAGCCCGAGCACGCGCCCGTGCCCGTGCGGCCGGTCCAGCTGGCGCAGGTCAAGCAGGGCGGAACCGCCGACACCGCGGTATTCGCCGGTGAAGTTAAGCCGCGCCACGAGAGCGATCTCGGATTTCGCATCGCAGGCAAGGTGATCGCACGCTCGGTGGACATGGGTGCGCGCGTCACGCGCGGCCAGACGCTGGCGCGGCTCGATCCCGCCGACGTCGGCCTGCAGGCGGACGCGCAAAGAGCCGTGGTGGTGGCGGCGGACACCGAATACCGATATGCGCAAGCCGAATTCGAGCGCTATCAAAATCTCTTCCGCCAGAAATTCGTCAGCGAGTCCGCGCTCGATCAGAAGAAAAACACGCGCGACTCCAACCGCGCGAAATGGGAGCAGGCGCGCGCGCAACTGTCGGTGACGCAGAACCAGGCGAACTACGCGACGCTGGTCGCGCCCGACAACGGCGTCATCACCATGGTCGGTGTCGAAGCCGGACAGGTCGTCGCCGCCGGCCAGACGGTGATGAAATTGGCGCGCGAGGACGAGCACGAAGTCGCGATCAGCGTGCCGGAGTCTCGCATCGGTGAAGTCCGCGCGGCCAGCGCGCTGGTCGTCGCATTGTGGGCGAACCCGCAGAAACTCTATCCGGCGCGCGTGCGCGAGATCGCGCCGGCGGTCGATCCGGTGACGCGAACGTTTGCCGTGCGGGTGTCGGTTCTGGCGCCGGATCCCGCGCTGCAATGGGGGATGACGGCCAACGTCGCGCTGATGAACGCCGAATCGTCCAATGCGTCGCTGTTGCCGCTCACGTCGATCTATCGCAAGGACGGCGAGCCCGCGGTGTGGGTCTATGACGCGCAGGCGCAGAAGGTCAGCCTGCGGCCGATCGTGATCGGACAGTACCGCGAGGATGGCGTTCTCGTGACTTCGGGCGTGGCGAGCGGCGAGTGGGTGGTGGCGGCCGGTGTGCACAAGCTTCGCGAAGGCGAGATCGTGCGGCCGTTCGAAGGCGCGGGCGAGCGCGCACCGACCGCGTCGACATCAAGCGCGCCCGCGGCGGCCCACGCGACGACCGCACGTCTCTGACGCGCGCATTCCCCGAGTCGCCATGACGCCCGCCACCCCGTCCGGGGTCGCTTCCCACGCGCGCTTCAACCTGTCCGAATGGGCGTTGCGGCATCGTCCGTTCGTCCTGTTCGTCGTTCTGGTCTGCGCGCTCGTCGGTGTGCTGTCGTACGAACAGTTGGGGCAATCCGAGGATCCGCCGTTCACGTTCAAGGTCATGGTCGTGAAGACCAACTGGCCGGGCGCCTCGGCGCGCGACATCGAGCAGCAGGTCACCGACAAGATCGAGCGCAAGCTGCAGGAGGTGCCGAACGTCGACTTCGTGCGAAGCTATTCGAAGCCTGGCGAATCGCTCGTGTTTTTCGCGATCAAGGACTCGGCGCCTGCGGCGCAGGTGCCGGAGACGTGGTATCAGGTGCGCAAGAAGATCGGCGACATCCGGAACACGTTGCCCACGGGCATCCAAGGTCCGTTCTTCAACGACGAATTCGGCGACACGTACACGAACATCTATGCGCTCGTCGGCGACGGATTCGGCTACCGCGATCTCAAGGAGTTCGGCGACCGGGTTCGCGCCGAGCTGTTGCACGTGCCCGGCGTCGCAAAAGTCGATTTCATCGCCGAGCAGGACGAGAAGGTCTTCATCGAGCTGTCCAACGCCAAGCTCGCAACGCTGGGCGTCGATCCGCAACAGATCCTGCAGACGCTCGCCGCGCAGAACGCCGTCACCGCGGCCGGCGTGTTCGACACGTCCACGGACCGCATTTTCGTGCGGCCGACCGGCGCGTTCGATTCGCTGGACGCGATCCGCGACTTCGCGATCCGCGCCAACGACCGCGTGTTCCGTCTGGGCGACATTGCGCATGTCTATCGCGGTTACGTCGATCCGCCGCAACAGAAAATGCGCTGGAAGGGCAAGGAGGCGCTGGGGCTCGGGATCACGATGGCACAGGGCGGCGACGTGATCCAGTTGGGCCACGACCTGGATCGCGAGATCGCGCGCATCCAGTCGCAATTGCCGGTCGGCCTCGACGTCGAGACGGTGACGAGCATGCCGCAGGCGGTCCAGCGCTCGGTCAATCAATTCGTGCGCTCGCTCGCGGAAGCGGTGATCATCGTGCTCGTCGTCTCGCTGGTGAGCCTCGGTTTGCGCACCGGCCTTGTGGTCGCGGTGTCGATTCCGCTTGTGCTGGCCGTGACGTTCGCCGGCATGTGGCTGGCGGACATCGGCTTGCACAAGATCTCGCTCGGCGCATTGATTCTTTCGCTCGGTCTCCTGGTCGACGACGCGATCATCGCGGTCGAGATGATGGCGATCAAGATGGAGCAGGGCTTCGACCGCGTCGGCGCGGCGAGCTTCGCTTACACGAATACCGCGTTTCCGATGCTGACCGGCACGCTCGTCACCGTCGCCGGTTTCCTGCCGATCGCGACGGCGAAAAGCACGACCGGCGAATACACGCGCTCGATCTTCGAGGTCGCCTCGATTGCGCTTCTCGCGTCTTGGGTAATCGCCGTCGTCGTCATCCCGTATCTCGGCTACAAGATGTTGCCGGATCCGTCGAAGTCCCACGGTCCCTCGCTTCGTGCACGGCTGTGGGCGCGGCTCTCCGGCAAGACGCCGCCGATTGTCCACGCTCCGGCGCACGGCGACGAGGACGCGGTCTACCGGACGCCGTTCTATCGTCGCCTCCGCGCGCTGATCGCCTGGTGCATCGCGCATCGAACTTGGGTGCTGGCGGCGACGGTGGCGGTGTTCGTCGCCGCGCTCGGCCTGTTCCGTTTCGTTCCGCAACAGTTCTTTCCCGCGTCGTCGC
The DNA here is from genome assembly GCA_955652025.1 of Casimicrobiaceae bacterium. Lineage (GTDB taxonomy): Bacteria > Pseudomonadota > Gammaproteobacteria > Burkholderiales > Casimicrobiaceae > VBCG01. The sequence goes on along the minus strand of CATPAO010000083.1, from coordinate 4,540 downwards.
GGCCGGAGCTCCTGGTCGACCTCCGGCTGCCCGAAGGAAGCTCGTTCGCGGCAACCCTCGCCGAAGCGCAAAAGCTCGAGGCGATCCTGGACAAGGAGACCGGCGTCGAGCAATACGTCACCTATGTCGGCTCGGGCAGCCCGCGGTTCTACCTCCCGCTGGACCAGCAACTGACGCAATCGAATTTCGCGCAATTCGTGCTGGTCGCGAAGAGCAACGCGGAGCGTGAAGGCGAGCGCGATCGTCTGCTCAAGCTGTTCGACACCGATTTTCCGGGGCTGCGCGGCCGCGTCGCGCGGCTCGAGAACGGGCCGCCGGTCGGCTTTCCGGTGCAGTTCCGCGTCTCGGGCGAGGACATCCCCACCGTGCGCCGCCTTGCGCAGCAAACCGCCGACATCGTGCGGCGCGATCCCGCCACGCGCGACGTGCAATTCGACTGGGACGAGCCGACGAAGTCGATTCGGCTCGTGATCGATCAAAACAAGGCGCGGCTTCTCGGCGTGTCGTCGCAGGATTTGGCCACGTTTCTCAACAATTCGCTGTCCGGCATCAACGTCACCTACTATCGCGAGCGCGACAAGCAGATCGAAGTGCTGCTGCGGGGCGCAACCGAGGAACGCGCGAAGATGAGCTTCCTCAAGGATCTCGCGTTGCCGTCGCGCAACGGCAAGGCCGTGGCGATCACGCAGGTCGCCGATATTCAGTACGAGCTCGAGGAAGGGATCGTCTGGCGTCGTAACCGGCTGCCGACGATCACCGTCCGCGCCGATGTCCGCGGCGACGCACAGGGACCCGACGTCACCAATCGCCTCAATCCGCAGCTCGATCAACTCCGCGCGTCGCTCCCGCTCGGCTATCGGATCGAGGCCGGCGGCGCGTTGGAGGATTCGGCCAAAGGGCAACGCTCGATCGTCGCGGGCGTGCCGCTACTCGTAATTGTCGTGTTGACGCTGTTGATGATCCAGCTGCAGAGCTTTTCGCGCACGCTGATGGTCGTGCTGACCGCGCCGCTCGGATTGATCGGCGTCACCGCGGCGCTTCTGCTCTTCGGCAAGCCGTTCGGTTTCGTGGCGATGCTGGGGACGATCGCGCTGTCGGGCATCATCATGCGCAATTCGGTGATTCTGGTGGATCAAATCGATCGCGACGTCGCGGCCGGCCATTCGCCGTGGGACGCGGTGATCGGCGCGACGGTACGCCGGTTCCGCCCGATCGTACTCACCGCCGCGGCGGCGGTGCTGGCGCTGATCCCGCTCACGCGAAGCGACTTCTTCGGCCCGATGGCCGTGGCGATGATGGGTGGCCTCGTGATTGCGACAGTCCTGACGCTGATCTTTCTCCCCGCGCTCTACGCGACGTGGTTCCGCGTGCGTCCGGAGAGCGCGCCCGTAGCGGCGGCGTAGTCCGCGCGTTCCGGTAAGATGACGCACTCATACTCGGGTCCGAAGCGAAACCATGTCGATTGCGCCTATCCAGGACATCATTGCCGACTTGAGGGACGGCCGGATGGTCATCCTCGTCGACGAGGAAGAGCGCGAGAACGAGGGTGATCTCGTCATCGCCGCCGACCGCGTCACGCCCGACGCGATCAATTTCATGGCGCGCTACGGCCGCGGACTGGTCTGCATGCCGATCACCGAGGATCGCGCGCGTCAGCTCAACCTGACGCCGATGACCCCGGTCAATCGTTCGGTCCACGGCACCAACTTTACTGTCTCGATCGAGGCGGCGCAGGGCGTGACCACCGGGATCTCGGCGGCCGACCGCGCGCACACGATTCAGGTGGCGGCGGCACCGCACGCACGGCCGGACGACATTGTGCAGCCGGGCCATATCTTTCCGCTGGTCGCGCAAGCGGGTGGCGTGTTGGCGCGCGCCGGTCACACGGAAGCGTGTTGCGATCTCGCGCGACTCGCCGGCTTTTCGCCATCGGCGGTGCTCTGCGAAATCATGAAGGACGACGGGACGATGGCGCGGCTCCCCGACCTCGAGAAGTTTGCCGCCGAGCACGGTCTCAAGATCGGCGCGATCACCGATCTCATCCATTACCGGAGCCGCACGGAGAAACTCATCGAGCGCATCGCCGAGCGTCCGCTGTCGACGCAATCCGGCGCGTTTCGCCTGGTCGTCTACCGCGACAAGTTGACCGATGCGACGCACTTGGCGCTCACCCGCGGCCCGATCTCACCCGATACCGAGACGCTCGTCCGCGTGCACGAGCCGCTGTCGGTGATGGACCTGCTCGACCAGCAGAGCGGCACGCATTCGTGGAGCGTCGCGGACGCGTTGCGCGCGATCGCCGCCGCGGGCCGCGGCGTCATCGTCCTCCTGCACCGGCCGGAATCCGCCGACGAGCTTCGTCGCCGCGCGCTGGCCGATGCGCCGCCGCCGCCGTCGAAAATGGATTTGCGCAACTACGGCATCGGCGCACAGATCCTGCGCGACTTGAACGTCGGCAAGATGCGGCTCCTGGCCAAGCCGCGCAAGATGCCGAGCATGGCGGGATTCGACCTCGAGGTCACCGGTTACGAGGTGGCGCCGCCGGCGCGCACCGCATGACGATCGCCGCGCTTCATGCGGGCGGCCGCCCCATCATGACTCTCCGACGCATCGCCCACAATCCGCGCGGCGCCGACCGCCGCGTCGCGCTGGTGTTATCGCGCTTCAATCCGGCCATCGGCGACGGGCTGCTGAAGGGGGCGTTGCGTGCGCTGGCCGAAGCGGGCGTCCCCGAAAAAAACGTCACCGTTGCGACCGTTCCGGGCGCGCTCGAAACGCCGCTGGCGCTGCAGCGCTTCGCGCAGACCGGCAACTACGACGCGCTCGTCGCCCTCGGTGCGGTGATCCGCGGCGACACCTATCATTTCGAAATCGTCGCCAACGAATCGGCCGCCGGGGTGTCGAGCGTGCAGCTCGAGTTCGGCATTCCGATCGGCAACGGGATCCTCACCTGCGACACCGAAGAGCAGGCGCGCTCGCGCATGGACGCGAAGGGCTACGAGGCGGCCGCGGCTGCGCTCGAGATCGCGAATTTGCTGGCCGCGATCGATGAAGACTAATCCGCGCCGTCGCGCGCGCGAGCTCGTGCTGCAGGGACTCTACGAGCGGCAACTCGCCGGCAGCCCGGCGGCGACGATCGCCGGCGATCTCGCGGCGAGCACCGGGTACCAGCGCGCCGACCAGCCCTATTTCGATGCGCTGTGGACCGGCGTCGTCGGTGACTACGATGCGCTGCTCGCCCGCCTTGCGCCGCTTCTCGACCGCTCGGCGGCGGGATTGTCGCCAATCGAGCGCAGCGTCCTCATCATCGGTGCGTGGGAATTGGCGCACCGGCCCGAGATTCCGTACCGCGTCGTGATCAACGAGGCGGTGGAGCTCGCGAAGGATTACGGCGGCACCGATGGCCACAAGTTCGTCAACGGCGTGCTGGACAAGTTCGCGGCGGATGTGCGCGGCATGGAAATCGCGGCGCTCGCGCGGGAACGTGGTTGACGCGCCACGGCGGGGCCGAGCGCGGCAGGCCGTGAACGAGTTCGCGCTGATCGATCGCTATTTTCGTCGCGCGCCGCGCGACGCGTCGGTGCGTGTCGGCGTCGGCGACGACGCTGCGATCGTCGCTCCCGCACCGGGAATGGAGCTCGCGCTGGCGGTCGACATGCTGGTCGAAGGCCGGCATTTTCTCGCAGGCACCGATCCGCGGCGACTTGGCCACAAGGCGCTGGCGGTCAACCTCTCGGACTTGGCGGCCATGGGCGCGACACCGCGTTATGCGCTGCTGGCGGGCGCGCTCCCCGACGCCGACGAAGCGTGGCTGGCCGCGTTCATGGCCGGATTCGATGCGCTCGCGGAGCGGCATGGCGTCGAACTGATCGGCGGCGACACCACACGCGGCCCGCGCAATTTGTGCGTGACCGTCGTCGGCGAGGTTCCGCCCGGCGCGGCGCTGACGCGAAGCGGCGCGTTGGCCGGCGACGATATCTATGTTTCGGGAACGTTGGGCGACGCCGCACTCGCGCTCGCGGCGTTGCGGCAGCGAACGACGCTTGCACCGGACGCGCTCTCCGCGGCGCGGCGGAAGCTCGAAGCGCCGGAGCCGCGCGTCGATCTCGGCCTGCGGCTGCGTGGCGTCGCGACCGCCGCGCTCGACATTTCGGACGGCCTGACTGGCGATGTCGCGCATATTCTCGAATCGTCCCGCGTGGGCGCGCGGATCGATCTCGCGACGCTGCCTCGCATGCCGGCTCTCGCGGCGCAACTTACAGGCGGCGAGCGCGCGCTGGCGCTGTCCTGCCTGCTTGCGGGCGGCGACGACTACGAGCTGTGCTTCACCGCGAATCCGGCGTCGCGCGATCGCGTCGCCCGCATCGCCGCCGATCTCGCGTTGCCGTTGACCCGCATCGGCGCGATCACGGCAACGCCGGGCCTTGATGTCCGCGACGAATCCGGTCGCTCGCTTGCCGCGCTGCCGCCGGCGTTCGATCACTTCGTATCGTGACCGCGGCGCGTCCGACCGCGCAGTTCCTGTTCGCCCGCCCCGCGC
>CATPAO010000082.1 GCA_955652025.1 Casimicrobiaceae bacterium | reverse complement strand
GGCGGCCCTCGCCGCGAGCCGGTCGCGCGAAACCTCCACGACGCCCCTCCATGGCTGAACCGGCCGACATCAACGTCGACGAATTGCGACGGCGCGCGCGGCGTCGCCTGATCGGCGCGATCGTGCTCGCGTTGGGTGCAGCGGTGATCGTGCCGATGCTGCTCGAAAGCGAACCGAAGCCGCTCGGCGAGGACGTCTCGGTGAAGATTCCGCCCGTCGACGAGGGCAAGTTCGTCAATCGACTCTCGGGTGCTACGGACGGCGCCGACAACGCGAAGGGCGCGCGCAGGGAGGCCAAGGAGACGCCCGCGGCCGAAGCGCCGCCCAGGAAATCAGTAGCCGATGCGGAGAAAGCGATCGTTGCCGCCGCGGCGAAAGCGCCGAAGTACGACACGACGATCGCCCCCGGCAATGCGCCGGCGAGCGATGCCTCGGCGGTTGCGAGCGCGGTGCCCGCGCCGATCGAAGCCGCACCGCCGCCGAAGACCGATGCGACGCCGGCCGCGACCGAAGCCAAACCGCCTGCGCCGGCGAAAGCCGAACCGGCGAGGGCGGGCTTCGCGGTGCAGCTGGCGGCGTTTTCCGACGACAAGGGCGCCAACGCGCTCGCCAACCGCTTGAAGAGGTCGGGTTATCCGGCCTACACCGAACCTTTGAAGACGACGCGCGGCACGCTGTGGCGCGTTCGCGTCGGTCCCTATCCGACCCACGAGGTCGCGATTGGAATGCGCGACAAGCTGAAGACCGAGTGGCAGAACGGCATTGTCGCGGCGGTGAAGTAACGCGCCGCCCGACGCATGACGCTTTTCGATCTGGGAGTCGTCGGCGTCATCGCGCTTTCCACGCTGCTCGCGTTCGCGCGCGGTGTCATTCGCGAACTGATCGCGCTGATCGCGTGGGTGGTGGGAATCGTCGGCGCGATCGCGTTCATGCCGCTGGTGGGAAGCTGGATCCCCGAATTCGGCACGCATCCGGTCGTTCGCTACGTGATCGCGTTCGCGCTGATCCTGATTGGTGCGCTCCTTCTCGGTGCGTTGATCGCGTATCCGCTCGCGCGCGCGATCCGCGCCGCCGGGCTGGGCTTTGTAGATCGCTTTTTAGGCTCCATATTCGGATTGGCGCGCGGATTGCTCGTTGTTCTCGCATTGGTGCTGGTGGCGGGGCTCACAACGCTGCCGCGCGCCGATTGGTGGCAGAATGCAGCGCTTGCGCCGCCGCTCGTGGTCGCGGCGCTGGCAATGCGGCCGTGGCTACCGCCGCACTGGGCGGAGCGGCTCGATTACTCGCGTGACGGCGCGCGGCCGGCGTCCACGCTACAAAAGGCATAGCGGATATGTGCGGAATCGTCGGCGTTGTCGCGCACACGCCGGTCAACCAGCTCCTCTACGACGGCCTGTTGCTGCTGCAGCACCGCGGCCAGGACGCGGCGGGCATCGCGACATGCGACGGCCCGGTGTTTCACATGTGGAAGGGGCCGGGTTACGTCCGCGACGTGTTTCGCACGCGGAACATGCGGGACCTGCTCGGCAATTCGGGCATCGGTCATTGCCGCTACCCGACCGCCGGCTCGGCGTATTCCGACCACGAGTCGCAGCCGTTCTACGTCAATTCGCCGTTCGGCGTCACGCTCAGCCACAACGGCAATCTGACCAACAGCGAGGCGTTGAAGCAGGAGCTGTTCCAACTCGATTTCCGCCACGTCAACACCAACTCCGACAGCGAGGTGCTTCTGAATGTCCTCGCGCTCGAGCTGGAGCGCGCGGCGCAGCACCACCGGCTCGATCCCGACGCGATCTTCAAGGCGGTCGCCGGCGTGCACAAGCGATGCCGCGGCGCTTACGCGGTGGTCGCGGCGATCGCCGGGTACGGCATGCTCGCGTTCCGTGATCCCTTCGGCATCCGGCCGCTGATCATCGGCGTCAACGAAGCGATGGGTGGACGCGAGTACGCGGTCGCGTCGGAATCCGTCGCGTTGGAGCCGCTCGGCTTCTCGGTGCTGCGCGACCTCGCGCCAGGCGAGGCGATCTTCGTCGACCAGACCGGTGATTTCCATGCGCGGCAGTGCGCGGTGAATCCGTCGCTCAATCCGTGCATCTTCGAGTACGTCTACCTGGCGCGACCCGACTCGGTACTCGACGGCGCGTCCGTATACGAATCGCGGCTCCGCATGGGCGCCGAGCTCGGGCGCAAGATCCGCGGCATTCCCGAGGCGCACGACATCGACGTCGTGATTCCGATCCCCGATTCGAGCCGGCCGTCCGCGCTGGAGCTCGCCAACAGCATGGGGCTCAAGTATCGGGAAGGCTTCGTCAAGAACCGCTATATCGGCCGCACGTTCATCATGCCGGGGCAGGCGATGCGCAAGAAGAGCGTGCGCCAGAAGCTCAACCCCATTGGCATGGAATTCAAGGACAAGGTCGTATTGCTCGTCGACGACTCGATCGTCCGCGGCACGACGTCGCGCGAGATCGTGCAAATGGCGCGCGACGCCGGCGCGCGCAAAGTCTATTTCGCGTCGGCCAGTCCGCCGGTGCGCTTTCCGAACGTCTACGGCATCGACATGCCGAACCAGCGCGAGCTGGTCGCGACCGGGCGTAACGAAGCGGAGATTGCGCACGAGATCGGCGCCGATCTCTTGATCTACCAGGACTTGGACGCGCTGAAAGCGGCGGTCCGCGCGGTGAATCCCCGGCTGCGCGAGTTCGAGGCTTCCTGCTTCGACGGCAAGTACATCACCGGCGACATCACCGCCGACTATCTGTCGCAGCTCGCCGTCGACCGCGACGAGTCGCGCGGCGTGGACGAGGGCGACCTGCTCGAGGAAGAAAAGGCGGAGGGCTGACAGGGGCCCCGGCTGGCCGCGGCCGCGGTATCGTGGTATAGTATTCATGCGCCGATTTGAGCTTCAG
>CATPAO010000081.1 GCA_955652025.1 Casimicrobiaceae bacterium | reverse complement strand
CTCGTCGTCGATCGCCACCCGCACCGGTCGACCGGGCCGCAGTTGATACAGCGGTCGCGCCGACGCATTCGTACGCAAATACGCGAGTGCCGCAGGATCGTCGACGGTGGCACGCGCGAGAAGGCTGCCGATCGTGTCGCCGCGCAAGACGCGCTCCTCGCGCCAGAACAGATCCGCGCCATCGCTTGCCCGCGACGTCGCCGGCAATGCGAGCGCACGAACGACGGTGCGCTTGACGGTCGCGTCGAGCGTTGTATCCGGCGCCAAGCCGAACGCCGCGACGGCAAAGAGCCCAAGCACGCCAATCGCCAGCGCGTGTCGCGGCGACAACGCGTATTGCGACATGCGCGCGGCCGCCGCAACGGCCCGCTGCGCTAGAATCCGAAGTTTATTCGCGATCAAGATAGGCGGCGGTCCGAGACTGCCCGGGATTCTAGCAGCCTCCGCTCGGCCAACCGCATCAGCCGCTCCCATGGGATTCGACGTCGATCATCATCTGGCCGTGTTCAAGCGCGGCGCCCACGAGCTCCTCGTCGAGGCCGAGCTTGTCGCCAAGTTGAAACGCGGCGTTCCGCTCAAGGTCAAGGAGGGTTTCGATCCGACGCGCCCCGACTTGCACCTGGGCCATACGGTGCAGTTCAACAAGCTCCGCCAGTTGCAGGAGCTCGGCCATCGCGTCGTGTTCCTGATCGGCGACTTCACCGGCATGATCGGCGACCCGACCGGCCGCAACGCCGCGCGGCCGCCGCTTTCACCGGAAGAGATCGCCGAAAACGCAAAGACGTACGCCGATCAAGTCTTCCTGATCCTCGACCGCGAGAAGACCGAGGTCGCGTTCAATTCGACCTGGCTTTCTGCGCTCGGCGCAGACGGCATGATCCGGCTCGCCGCGACGTACACGGTCGCGCGGATGCTCGAGCGGGACGACTTCGCCAAGCGCTACAAATCGGAGCAGCCGATCGCGATCCACGAATTCCTCTATCCACTGGCGCAGGGGTACGATTCGGTGGCGCTTCGCACCGACGTCGAATTGGGCGGCACCGACCAGAAGTTCAACCTGTTGGTCGGCCGCGAGCTGCAGCGGCATTACGGGCAGGAGCCGCAGTGCATTCTCACGCTGCCGCTGCTCGAAGGCCTGGACGGCGTCAACAAGATGTCGAAGTCGCTCGACAACACTATCGGGATCACCGAGCCGCCGGCCGAGATGTTCGGCAAGCTGATGTCGATCTCCGATACGCTCATGTGGCGCTATTTCGAGTTGTTGTCATTCCGCTCGATCGACGCTCTCGCGAAGCTCAAGACGGAATGCGAGGGAGGGCGCAATCCGCGCGACGCGAAGGTCATGCTGGCGCAGGAAATCGTCACGCGCTTCCATTCGCGCGCGGCCGCGGAGCGCGCCCTTGCCGATTTCGAGGCGCGGTTCCGCCAAGGCGCGCTGCCCGACGACATGCCGGAGGTCACGCTCCACGACGGCGGAAGTGGCATTGCGATACCTCAGCTCGCCAAGCAAGCCGGTGTCGTCGAATCCACGTCGGAGGCGCTGCGGCTGATCGCGCAGCGCGGTCTCAAGATCGACGGCGACGTCGTCGTCGATAAGGCGCTCACGATCGCCGCGGGCCGTACCGTCGTCGTACAGGCGGGCAAGCGCAAGTTCGCGCGCGTCACCGTTCGCTGACCCGGGCGAGCGCAATGCAAGGGAACCGCATGCGCCGCGTTCTCAACGTCGGCGGCGGCAGCAAGAAGATTCCGATTCCGCCGCATTACGACGGCTGGGAACACGTGCTGCTGGATGTCGACCCGCACGGCGGGCCGGACATCGTGTGCGATGCGCGGGAGCTCGATACTTTGCCGGCCGCCCAGTTCGACGCGGTGTACTGTTCGCACAACCTCGAGCACTACTACCGGCACGACGGCGGCAAGGTGCTGCGCGGCTTTCTTCACGTGCTGAACGCCGACGGTTTCGCGGAGATTCGCGTGCCGGACCTGGAGTGCGTCATGCGACGCGTGATCGAGGACCGCATGGACATCACCGATGTCCTCTACCAATCGGCGACGGGTCCGATCAGCGTCCAGGACGTCATCTACGGATTGGGAACCGAGATCGAGCAGTCCGGACGCGACTTCTACGCGCATAAGGCCGGGTTCACGCCGAAATCGTTGGGCCGGACCTTGACCGACGCCGGATTCGGCGGCGTGTTCCTGTTCGTTGCGCCGGAAATCTTCGAGACCCGGGCGTTGGCGTTCAAGCGGCCACCGACCGCGGAGCAACAGAAGCTTTTGAATCTCCCACGACCGAACTGACGATCAGGCGATACCGGGATTGCCGGCGACACCTTCGATCTTCGGCAGATTGAGCCGTCGCGGCGCGATCGTCTTCTGCGCGCGGAGGTATCGCGCGACCACGTCGTAGACGGGCTCGCCGCCCGTCGATCGCGATTCCTCGGACACCGGCGCCCAGCCGGCCACCTTGTATTTCCGGGTCGCGTCGATCGGCTTGCCGTGGAGTTCCATTCGCGTAATGCGCTTTCCGGTCGCGGCGGTCGGATCGATCGCAAAGGCAAGGCCGCCGACGCGGACCATATCACCTCCCTGCTGATAATACGGATCGGGGTTGAACAGGTTGTCGGCGACGTCCTCGAGGATCGTCTTGATCGCGTCTCCGGTGAGCTCGTTCACCGTGACGTACGGATAGGTAATCGCCATCTGGTTCAGCAGATCCTCGTAACGGATCGCCTCCCCGCGCAACAGCGTCGGCCCAAAGCGGAAGCCCGGCGAAAACGCGATCTCCGCGTTTTTCTCGGTCATCAGCGCGTCGACGATCAATTGGTCGGTCGTGCCGTTGAAGTTGCCGCGGCGATAGAGCGTACCTTCGGTCACGGCGAGACGCTCATCGAGCTTCGAGAGAAAAGGCGCGCGGATCGCCGCGATATGCGTGTCCATCGCTGCATCCTTCGCAAGCAAGTTCGAAAACACCGGAACGAGCCGGTAACGAAAGCTGCGGACGGCGCGGCCGCGGACGTCCAGATCGAGCACGGCCAGGAACTTGCCGTTGCATCCGGCGTTCGTCACGAGCGTCTTGCCGCTGGCATTGGCGACAACGGTCGGCTGCGGCACACCGTCGTGCGTGTGGCCGCCCAGGATCGCGTCGATGCCGGTCACGCGCGACGCCAGCTTCAAATCGACGTCCATGCCGTTGTGCGAAAGCAGGACCACGGCTTGCGCGCCCTTGCCGCGCGCTTCGGCGACGGCCTTTTGCAGCGTCTCTTCCTGAATGCCGAATGTCCATTCCGGAACGAAGTAGCGCGGATGAGCGATCGGCGTGTACGGAAATGCTTGTCCGACGATCGCGATCGGGACTCCGTTGACGACGCGAAGTGTGTACGGCGCGAACACCGGATCGCCGAAATCGGTCGTGCGGACGTTCTGCGCGACGAAATCGATCTTGCCGGCAAAATCCCGGGTGACGATTTCATTGACGCGATCGGCGCCGAACGTAAATTCCCAGTGCGCCGTCATGACGTCGACGCCCAGCAGCTTCGCGGCGTCGACCATGTCCTGCCCCTTCGTCCACAGCGATGTCGCGGAGCCCTGCCATGTGTCGCCGCCGTCTAACAGCAACGCACCGGGCCGCGCTGCCTTGAGCCGCTTGATCAGCGTGGCGAGGTGCGCGAAGCCGCCCGTCGCGCCGTACGCCCGGGCCGCGCGCTCGAAATCGAGATACGTGAACGCATGTGCGTCGCGCGTGCCCGGCCCGATGCCGAAATGCCCGAGCAGCGCCGCGCCGACGAGATGCGGCGGGTTTCCGCGCGCGGCCCCTACGCCGAGGTTGACGTTCGGCTCGCGGAAATACGCCGGCAGGAGCTGCGCGTGGCAGTCGGTGAAATGAAGAAGGCTGACGTTGCCGAACGGCGCGATCCCGTCGTACAGCGCGGCGGCGTCGTGGCGATCGAGCGCGCGGGCGTCGTCGACCGGCAGTCCGGCGGCGGCGGCGACCGCGATCGATTCGAGGAACTCGCGGCGTTTCAAGCGCGGCCGCTATTGATTGACCGGGGACGCCGGGTCCATCAACAGCGCGACGACGTCGCGGATCTGTTGCTCGGTGAGAATCCCGTTGTGGCCGAAGCGCGGCATGTTGCTGCACGCGGCGTACGCGTCGGGGTTGAACACCTTGCCCCACGCATAGCGGCGCGCGTCGTCGGTGAAACCGCGCTCTTTGCCGAACCGGTAGAGCGACGGTCCGATCGTCCCGTAGGAAAGCTCCTGCGGCGCGAGCCGGTGGCACGCGTAGCAATTGGCGCCGACCGGTCCGCTCGGGTCGTCGTTGAACTGCTTGCCGCGACCTTCCTGTGCGATCTTCTCGCCCGTTTTCCAGTCGCCGACGAGCTTGCCGTCCGCCGGATACTGGATCGTCGCGAGATTCTGCTGCTCGATCCGCACGGCGATGTCCTTCGGAATCTCGCGGCCGGCGTATTGACTGCAGACGCGCTGCGTCTCGTCCTGGTCGAGCCGGTCGAGCTTCGCCTGGCCGGCGTCCTTGAACGATGCTTTCATCATCGCCGCGGCCTTGACGCGAACGTCGGCATCGGACGGCGGCATCGCGCAACCTGCCATCGCTGCGCCAACGATCGAACAAGCGAAAAGGCGTCGCGTCGACATCGCGTGCGCTTCAGCGCTTGATTGCGGGCGCATCGAACGGCGCGCCGTTGGCGTTGCGGGCGAGGAACGTCGTCAGTGCGATCGACGCCTCGGAGCCGAATACGAGCTCGGGAAAACGCTGTTGGCGGAAGCAGTCGTAGAGCCGCCATTGGAACGTCCGCAGCTCACCCTGCGATACGCGATACGCGGGCCAGGTCGTGTACGCCTTTTGCGCGCCGTCCTGCGTCGTCAGGTTCGGCAAGTCCTGCAACCGGATGCGCTTGCCGTCCTCGCTGTGACAGGTGGCGCACGCGAAGTCGTGCGTGCCGCCGCGAAAATAGAACATCTTTTCGCCGAGAACGTACATTTCCTTCGTCCGCGGATGATCGAGCGAGACGTTCATCTTGATGCCGCGCGATTCCGAGGTGACGTACGCGACCAGCGCCTCCAGGTCGGACTTGCGCTCGCTGCCGTTGCCGAACGGGTTCTTGCGCGCATCGGCTTCCGGGTAGCCCTGTTGCGTGACCCGGCAAAAGACGAGACGCGACTCGAGATCCATCACGCGATCGGCGTCCGCGAAGTAGCGTGGAAGCACGGCGTACGCGCCCTTGACCACGCCCGCTCCGAGACCGAGGTCGCACCCTTCGAGCGATGCCTTCTTCGGGCCGCGCGGCTCTTTCCACAGCGCTTCGCCGCGCGCTTCCCACAACTCGGCCGGATTGCCGTCCTGGAGCGCCAAGCGATATTTCGCGATTTCGTCGACGGTCGAACCCTGGCCGAACGCGGTGGAGATCGCGGCGGCGAGCGCAAGCACGCCGGCGCCGGCCAACGTCCGCATTCGAATCGGATCGATCATTTTCCCTGCGGCCCTCGCGCGCCGTTACGCGATCGTCGCCTCGTCGGTTCGCTTGTCGCCGCGCGTATCGGTCCAGGTGATCACGACCTTCTCGCCTTTCGCGCCGCCTCTGAATTTGAACGAAAGAAACGGGTTCTTCGACACCGCCGGTCCCCACTGCGCCGACAGCACGGTCTTGCCGCCGTAGGTGGCCGTGACGTTCTGGATAAACCACGCGGGAATCGTCTGGCCCTGCGCATCCTTGCGTTGGCCCGTCTCCATCTCGTGGCTCATCAACACCTTTACCTCGATCGAGTCGCCGACCAAGTTCGCACGGATCTTCATCGGGTCCGCCATATCAGCCTCCGCAGCCGCCGAGCGTCACCTTGATCTCCTTCGACGCGACGTAGTACTTGCCGTCGGCCTTGACCAGCGCGTAGACGTTCGAGCTCTGCCCCATCTTCACGCGCGTCGACAGCGACGGTTCGGTTCCCGGCGGTATGTCGAACACCGCCGCCAGCGTATTCGGATTCTTTTCGATCAGGATCGCGATCGACTCGGTCTTCGGCACGTTGCTGGTCACGCCGATCGGCACGACGGCGCCGTTCTCCGCGATGTCCGGTGTCGAGAAAAAAACGATGTCGCTGCTCGGCACAGGACCCCCGCCGCCCAGCGCCTTGACGGTCTCGTCCAGCGAATGTGTGTCGAACGCCGATTTGCTCCACGTCTCGCCGAAGGCGGCGCCCGGCGCGACCCAGCCCGCGGCCGCGAGCCACGTCAACAGCGTGACGCCGCCGCCTTGCTTCAGCCACTCCCTGCGTTGCGCATCCACGGCAATGTCCCCGCGCCAACCTTTGGTCTGCATTGTAATCCCGAGGGGTTGTCGCTTTCAGTGCGCGTCGATCAATACGTCATCGCGGCCGCGTTCAGCAACCCCACGGCCAGCGACACCGTCGCGGAGAGCGTCGCCGGCGCGACGCGGCCGGCGGGGATCGCTTCGGCGAAGTGCGGCACCAGCTTCGCAACGGCGAAATACACGATCACCTGCGCGACGAGCGCGATCAGTCCCCAAGCCAGCATGTCGAGCGGGCTCACGCTGTGCGCGATCGCGCTCGCGAGCGGCAGAACGAACCCGATCGTCGCGCCCGCGAGCGAAATCGCGGCGGCCGGATTGCCGTCGCGAATCAGCGTGAGCTCGCGGTACGGCAGCACCGCGCTGTAGACGGCGAGAAAGACGATGAACAGCGCGAGACCGAGGCCGAAGTACAGCAGGAACGCAGGCAGGCCGGAAAGCGATTGCGATAGCGCGTCCATCGGTGTCCTTTCGATACGAGCGAAGTCAGACGAAATAATGCGGAACGAAGCGGCTGGTGTTGCGCGTGATCGGGCCCGTGTCCTCGCGAAGCCCGATGCCCGCCGGCGCGTCGCCGATGATCCACGCGCCGATCGTCGCGTAGTCGTCGCCGAAGCGGGGAATCGGCGTATACGCCTGGTAGATGCATCCTTCGGCGCCGTAGCTGCCGCCGGCGTCGACCGTCGTTGCTCCGACGTGCAGCCGAACGTTCTCGCCTTCGCGCGATAGGAGCGGCTTGACGACGAAATCGCCGGCGATTTTACCGGGCTCGAAATAGGCGGGCAGCAGGTTCGGGTGATTCGGAAAGAGCTCCCACAGGATCGCCAACAACGCCTTGTTCGAAAGCAGCATCTTCCACGCCGGCTCGACGACGCGAAGCTTTGATCCCAGCAGGTCGGGGCCGAACGACTCCCGGGCGAGCCATTCCCACGGATAGAGCTTGCACAGGACGCGGATCTCGTCGTCGTGATCGTCGACGAACACGCGATTGGCGTCGTCCCAGCCGATGTCCTCGATCGCGATGAAGCGGGCCACGGCGCCGCCCTGCGTCGCGACGTCACGCAAATAGTCGAGATTGCCGCAATCCTCCGCGCTGTCGCCGCTGCACGTGAAATGAACCAGCGTATTCGCGGACCAGGTGACGGCCAGCGCGCGCCAGCTCGCGATCAACTTTTCGTGCAGCGAATTGAACTGGTCGGCGTCGGCGATCCGCGGACGGATGGCCTGCTCCAGCCAGCGCCATTGGACGACGGCCGCTTCGAGCAGCGCCGTCGGCGTGTCGGCGTTGTACTCGAGTAACTTCGGTGCGCCGCTGCCGTCGTACGCGAGGTCGAAGCGGCCGAACAGCGTGAAATCGCGCGCACGCCACGACGCGGCAACGCGCTCGCGCCAGGCGGCGGGGATGGCGAGCGCGTCGAAGCGGCGCGTGGCGACGATATGTTCGGCGGCATCGAGACAGCGCGCGTGCAACTCCCCGGCGGCCGCCTCCAGCGTATCGATTTCATCCGCGCCGAACCGATAACACCGCGACTCGTCCCAGTACGTGCCGTCGATCGAGTGATAGGTGAAGCCGACCGCTTCGCAGTCTTCGCGCCAGTTCGCGCGCGGCGTCACGAGCTCGCGCTTCATCGCCCGCCCGCGATGCCCGGCCGATCAGGAGCCGGACGCATGAGCATGCCCGCTCG
>CATPAO010000080.1 GCA_955652025.1 Casimicrobiaceae bacterium | reverse complement strand
GGGCGGGACGCACGTCAAGATCCTCGCCACCGGGCGGGAGGATCATCGGGAGTTTCCTTCCGGGCCAACGCTCACCGCCGAACAGATGGTCGCAAGAGTCAAGGCGCTGGCTGCGACGTGGAAGTACGACGTGGTGTCGGTAGGCTATCCTGGTCCGGTGCTCCATGGCCGGCCTATCGCGGAGCCTCACAATCTGGGTCGGGGCTGGGTCGGGTTCGACTATCGCGCCGCATTCGGCTGCCCGACCAAGATTGTCAACGATGCAGCCATGCAAGCAATGGGGGGCTACAAGGGTGGAAAAATGCTCTTCCTCGGCCTGGGAACCGGTCTTGGTTCGACACTGATCGTGGATGGCATCGTCGAGCCGATGGAGCTGGGCCACCTTCCCTACAGGAAAGCAACCTTCGAGGACTATGTCGGCAGTCGCGGACTGGAGCGGCACGGCAAAAAGAAATGGCGCAAGTATGTCGCGGATGTGGTCGCACGCCTTATCGCCGCACTCGAGCCCGAGGATGTGGTGCTCGGGGGCGGCAACGTCCACAAGCTGAAAGTGCTCCCTCCGGGTTGCCGCGAGGGCAACGAGGCCAATGCGTTCGTTGGCGGATTTCGCCTTTGGCAAGACGCAGGTAACCGCACACCGTGCACAGGCAATAGGGCGCGTCCTCGAGCTACGCAAGGGAAAGGACACTGAGCATGACGGAACATTCGCGAACCCGAGCCCGCGATGGACCGCCACTGCTGCACGACAGCTCAACCAGTGAGCTGATGCCGTGCGCGGCGGCCTGACGCCGTTTGGCCAAGCGGTGTTATGCGATCGTCGGAATTGGATGCGACAAGGAGCTCGGCCGTGATGGCATCAAGCGGGAGAGCACCCGGCCATCCGGGTATTCCGCCGCGCTGGACTTCAAGCGCCAAGAGCGGCGTGGGGACCGCTGTCGACGCGCACAGTCGCGTTTGGTTCACGCTCTCGCACGGCATCGTCAACGAAGTCTATTTCCCGCGCTTGGATCAGGCCAACACGCGTGACCTGGGCCTTATCGTCACCGATCGCAAGACTTTCTTCTCGGAGGAGAAGCGATCCGCGAGTTCTCGGGTCGCTCCGCTAGCGTATGGTGTGCCCGCTTATCGGGTTACAAACGACTGCGTTCAAGGCCGATATCGCATCATCAAGACCATCTTCACCGACACGAAACGCGACGTTCTCTTGCAAGCGATCCGTTTCCGGCCTCTGCAAGGCGAGATTTCCGACTATTCCGTCTTTGCCTTGCTGGCGCCGCACATCAACAACGGTGGATACGGCAATGACGCCTGGATCGGCGCCTGGAAGGGCATGCCGATGCTTTTCGCGCAGCGGGACGGCACGGCGCTGGCGCTCGCCTGTTCCGTGCCCTTTCGCGCCATGAGCTGCGGCTATGTCGGAGCAAGCGACGGCTGGCGGGATCTCTGCGCGCACAAGCAGCTCACCTGGCTCTACGCGAAGGCGCCCGACGGCAACGTAGCACTCACCGCCGAACTGGACTTCGCTGCCGCCGGTGGCAGCCTCGTGCTCGCGCTGGGCTTTGGTCGCAACGGCGCAGAGGCCGCCCACAATGCCCGTGCCTCGCTGCTCGAGGACCTCTCCTTCCTCGTCGCCGACTACGCGCAGCAATGGAAGGATTTTCAGCGGCGATGCCTGAACCTCGGCGAAGTCGACGACACCGGGTTCGATCTCTATCGGGTCTCGACCGCCGTGTTGAAGACGCACGAGGCCAAGAGCTTCAGCGGCGCCATGATCGCGAGCCTCTCGATCCCGTGGGGCTTCAACAAAGGCGACGACGACCTGGGCGGCTATCACCTGGTTTGGCCGCGCGACCTCGTCGAAAGCGCCGGGGGGCTGCTTGCCGCCGGGGACGCCGACGGGGCGCGCCGGGCGCTGGTCTATCTCATGACCACCCAGGAGGCCGATGGGCACTGGCCACAAAACATGTGGACCGATGGCACGCCTTATTGGAGCGGGATCCAGCTCGACGAGACGGCCTTTCCGATTCTGCTCGCCGACGCGCTGCGGCGTTCCGGCGATCTCGCGGACCTCGATGCTTGGCCGATGGTTCGGTGCGCCGCGGGTTATCTCGCGCGCAATGGTCCCGTGACCCAGCAAGACCGCTGGGAAGAGGACTCGGGTTACTCGCCCTTTACGCTCGCGGTCGAGATCGCCGCATTGCTCGCTGCGGCGGATTTTGCGCTCGCCGCTCACGAAGCGTCGCTCGTCACGTACTTGCGCGAAACCGCCGACACGTGGAACGCCAGCATCGAACGATGGACCTACGTCACTGATACCGACCTGGCTCGGGATTGTGGCGTCGACGGATACTACGTGCGGCTCGCGCCCGACGATGTGGCCGACGCCGCGTCGCCCGCGCGTGGTTTCGTGCCGATCAACAATCGCCTGCCGGGGGCGGGTCCGCCCGATGCGGCGCATGTCGTGAGCCCCGACGCGCTGGCGCTGGTGAGATTTGGATTACGCGCGGCCGATGATCCGCGCATTGTCGACACCGTTACCGTAATCGATCGATTGCTCAAGAGCGAGACCGCCACCGGGCCGGTGTGGCATCGCTATAACGGCGACCGGTACGGTGAGCATGAAGACGGTGCGCCTTTCGACGGCACTGGCATCGGCCACGGGTGGCCATTGCTGGTCGGCGAGCGCGCGCACTACGAACTCGCCGCCGGCCGGCGCGAAGTTGCCGAGCGACTCGGACAGACGATAGCCGCGCAATCGAGCTCGGGCCGGCTGATTCCAGAGCAAGTTTGGGATAGCGCCGATCTGCCGGAGCGGGAGCTTTTCAACGGCAGGCCTGCGGGTTCTGCGATGCCGCTTGTATGGGCACATGCGGAGTACATCAAGCTCCGGCGCTCATTGCAAGATGGAAAGGTTTTCGATCTGCCTCCGCAACCCGTACAACGGTATCAGGTCGACAGAGTCGGCTCTTCACTCGCCATGTGGCGCTTCAACCACAAGTGCAGGCGCTTGACGCCGGGCAAGACGCTGCGAATCGAAGTATTGGCTGCGGCGCTCATTCATTGGAGTGCGGATGCGTGGCGCACGTCCACTGACACGGCAACCTGCGACACGCACCTGGGGGTGCATTGGGCTGACCTTGGCACTGCCGCGCTACCGGCAGGAACGGTCATCCGGTTCACCTTCTACTGGCGCGACGCAGAGCGCTGGGAAGGAGAAGATTTTGGCTGCATTGTCGCCAACGCCGGGGCGGCCTCTCGCGTTATGGTTGCTGCACCCAATACCGACTCCGGTGACGGTACGATTAGCACATCGTAACGATTCACAACGATACAAATTTGCATTGTTTCCGAATGAGCCGA
The DNA here is from genome assembly GCA_955652025.1 of Casimicrobiaceae bacterium. Classification (GTDB taxonomy): domain Bacteria; phylum Pseudomonadota; class Gammaproteobacteria; order Burkholderiales; family Casimicrobiaceae; genus VBCG01. Next base: position 142 of record CATPAO010000080.1, on the reverse strand, counting down.
GAGAATACGGACGCACGAATCGAATCACGTCGAATCACAACATATCGCACCAGAGCGCTAGCCCAACGAAAGCCCGGAAGAGCCGTGGAAAATCGGATGCGGTTCACGCACAAGGGGATCGAATCGGTCAAGCCACGCGAGC
>CATPAO010000079.1 GCA_955652025.1 Casimicrobiaceae bacterium | reverse complement strand
GGCGCCAAGCTTCGCGTGCTGCGCTGGAAGCGTTTCGTGCAGGGCGACGAAGACGTGTGGGCCGCTAACACCAAGAAATTCACGGATGCTACTGGCATCTATGTGCGCGTCGATTTTTTTTTTTTTGATTAGGTTAGGACCTAGTTTTACTTTGTGTTCTTCGTCGGCAGCGGCCCCGACATTATCATCGGCACATTCGAGGACGCGCACCAGTATCCGGACAAGCTGGTCGACGTCACCGATCTCGCGAATTATCTCGGCGTGAAATACGGCGGCTGGTATCCGGTCGGGCGTACGTATTGCATGCACGGCAAGAACCGGTGGGTCGCCATTCCGATGGGGTGTGCGGGCGCCACGATGAACTATCGCGAAAGCGCGATGAGGGCCGCGGGTTTCGAAACCTTTCCCAAGGACCTCCCCAGCTTCCTCAAGCTCTGCCAGGGCCTCAAAACCAAGGGCATGCCGCCCGGATTCGCGCTGGGCAATGCAACGGGTGACGCCAATACCTGGTGCCACTGGGTCGTCTGGTCACACGGTGGCAAGATGGTCGACGAGAAGAACAACGTCGTCATCAACAGCCGGGAGACGATCGCCGCGCTGGAATACAGCAAGCAGCTCTACGAAACGTTCGTCCCCGGAACGCTGTCATGGCTCGACCCAAACAACAACAAGGCGTTCCTAGACGGGCAGATCGGCCTCACCAACAATGGGATCTCGATCTACTACGCCGCCAAGACGTCGTCGGATCCGAGGCTCCAGGAAATCGCCAAGGACATGAATCACGCGAACTTTCCGATCGGACCCATCGGGCGACCCACGGAATGCCACCTCGTGTTCCCGATGATGACTTTCAAATACACCAAGTATCCGAACGCGGCGAAGGAATACTTGCGGTTCATGATGGAGAAGGAGCAGTACGTGCCTTGGCAGCAGGCATCGATCGGATATGTCGCGCAGTCGTTGGTGGCGTACGAATCCAATCCGATCTGGACCTCCGATCCGAAGCACACGCCCTATCGCGACGTGATGAAGAACATGCTTCCTAACGGCTACGCGGGAGAAATGGGTTATGCGTCGGCGGCATCGATGGCGGACTTCATCATGGTCAACATGGTGGCGGAAGCTGCATCGGGATCGAAATCGCCGAAGGAGGCTGTGGAACGAGCGCAGAAGCGCGCCGAGCGCTACTACAAGGTATGACGTCGCGCCGGCTGACGTTCGCGCGATGTTGAGTGCTCGATTCGGCGCGACGTCATACCTGCACGCGTTAAAGAGGTCGCCCGGTGGGATGGGCGACCCTTAACGCGCGCGACTCCGTCGACTATTCCAAAGGCCCTTCGATGCTTGCGCCATCTGGGAGCCCGATGCGCGTAAAGAGCAGCGCGGCGAGCCGCTGGCTCGACAACCGCAACGTCCTCGGACTTCTGTTCCTGCTGCCCGCGGGGGCGCTGCTTTTGCTTTTCCTGACCTACCCGCTCGGCCTCGGCACCTGGCTTGGCTTCACCGACGCGAAGATCGGCCGCGCGGGCGAGTGGGTCGGGCTCGAAAATTTCGAGTACCTGTGGGGTGACGCCGTCGCGCGCCTTGCGCTGTTCAACACGATTTTCTACACCACAGTGGCGTGCGTCATCAAGTTCGTGCTGGGCCTCTGGCTGGCGCTGCTCCTGAACAAGCACCTGCCGTTCAAGGCCTTCCTCCGCGCGGTCGTGTTATTGCCGTTCATCGTCCCGACAGCGCTTTCCGCGCTCGCTTTCTGGTGGATCTACGATTCACAGTTCTCGATCATCAGCTGGGGGCTGATGCGCCTCGGACTCATCGAGCAATACATCGATTTCCTCGGCCAGCCCTGGCATGCGCGTTTCGCGACGATCGCCGCCAACATCTGGCGCGGCGTGCCGTTCGTCGCGATTACGCTTCTCGCCGGATTGCAGACGATCGCGCCGTCGTATTACGAAGCGGCAAGCCTCGACGGTGCCTCGCCGTGGCAGCAGTTCCGCCATGTGACGTTGCCGCTGTTGACGCCGATCATCGCGGTCGTGATGACGTTTTCAGTGCTGATGACGTTTACCGACTTTCAGCTGATCTACGTGTTGACTCGCGGCGGCCCCCTCAACGCCACGCACCTGATGGCGACACTATCGTTTCAGCGCGCGATTTCCGGCGGCAGCCTGGGCGAAGGCGCGGCGATCGCGACGGCGATGGTGCCGTTCCTGGTCGCGGCGATCATGGTGGCGTACTACGGCTTGCAGCGACGCGCCTGGCAGCAGGGCGGGAGTGACAAATGAACGCCGCCGGAAGCGTGGGGGTCCGATGAGCGCAACGGGCGCCACGCACGCCCCCGAGCCGAGCGTCGACACGCAAGGCATGAACTACCTGACGTCGGTGCCGCGGAAGCTCGTGACCGTGTGGCTGCCGCTCTCGGTGTTCCTGATCGTCCTGCTATTCCCGTTCTATTGGATGGTGATCACGACGTTCAAGCCGAACGAAGAGTTGCTGTCGCACGAAGGCAATCCGTTCTGGGTGAAGAATCCGACGCTGGCGCACATCAACAAGCTGTTGTTCGACACTGCGTATCCGGACTGGCTGTGGAATACCGTGCTGGTGTCCGTAGTCGCCACGTTTCTGTCGATCACGTTCAGCGTGCTCGCGGCGTATTCGATCGAGCGGCTGCGCTTTCGAGGTTCGCGCTATGTTGGAATGGCGATCTTTCTTGCCTATCTGGTCCCGCCGTCGATCCTGTTCATTCCGCTCGCGACGATCGTCTACAACCTCAACCTGTTCGACACGCGGCTCGCGCTGATCCTCACCTATCCGACGTTCCTGATCCCGTTTTCCACCTGGCTCCTGATGGGCTACTTCAAGTCGATTCCGTATGAACTCGAAGAGTGCGCGTTGATCGACGGCGCGAGCCGCCTGCAAATCCTCATTCGCATCATCCTGCCGCTGGCCGTGCCCGGATTGATCTCGGCGGGGATCTTTGCGTTCACGCTGTCGTGGAACGAATTCATCTACGCGCTCACGTTCGTCTCGTCGTCCGAGGTCAAGACGGTGCCGGTCGGCGTCGTCACCGAATTGGTCGAGGGCGACATCTATCATTGGGGTTCGCTGATGGCAGGTGCGCTGATGGGCTCGTTGCCGGTCGCCGTGCTGTATTCATTCTTCGTCGAGTATTACGTCTCGGGGCTGACCGGCGCCGTGAAAGAGTAGAATTGAGGGCAATTTCTTTTCCGGAGCGAGCAATGAGCGACATTCAGGACACCATCCGCGACCAAGTCGCGAAGAACCGGGTCGTCCTCTACATGAAGGGCACGCCGCAATTTCCGCAATGTGGATTTTCGGCGACGGCCACCGAAATCCTCAAGCGTTGCGGCGTCCCCGATTTCGCATCGTTCAACGTGCTGCAGGACGACGACCTCCGCGAGGGCATCAAGGCATTCTCGAACTGGCCGACGATTCCGCAGCTGTACGTGAACGGCGAATTTGTCGGCGGCTGCGACATCATGCGCGAGATGTATCAATCGGGCGAATTGCAGCAGCTTCTGGCTCCCGCCAAAGTCTAGCTCCCCGCGCCGTCGGCGCGGACTCGTGCCTGTAACGGGCCACTAATGCAGGCATTGTTCTCCTTCGGACGCGGACGTCGCGTCCGATCGTTTGCGCTCGCGCTGCTCGCCGGCGCGTTCGCTTGCGGTGTCGCCCTCGGGCCCACGTCTGCCACCGATGCGATCCGTCCCGACAAGGCGACCGCGCCGAGCGCGACGCCGCATCGCGACGAAGAAACGGTCGTCGTCTTCAACCGCCCGATCGTGCGGTTCCGCGCGCCGCTGCTCGGCATCTCGCCGCAGGACCGCGCCGAAGGCGCCGCCGATCGCGTGCACACGCTGCTCGATCGCGGAGGGGAAGGCAAAGTCACCGTCGATACGATTCCGCAGGGCGCCGCGGTCAGGATCGATGGTCAATTGGCGTTCGTCGTCACGCACGAGGACGTCGATAACCTCGGCGCGGACGCGGTCGCGACGGCCGCCAATGACGCCGCGCACGCGCTGGAGCGCGTAATCGCCGAGACGCAGGAGGCGCGCAACACGCGTGCGATGCTGAGCGCGGCCGGCTGGGCGGGCGTGGCGACGCTCGTCTACGTACTGCTGCTTTGGCTGTTGCGTCACGCGATCCGCTTCATCGGCCGGCGTCTGTTGCGTTTCGCCGACGCAAAGGGCGATCAGTTGCGCGCGGCGTCCGGCGAGATCGTGCAACGCGATCGCGTGCTCGACGCGATCCGCCGATTGTTGCGCGTCGCGCTCTGGACGATCGGCCTCCTCTTCACATACAAATGGTTCGGCTTCGTGCTGGCCCAGTTTCCGTTCACGCGCCCATGGGGCGAGCAACTCGACGGTTTCCTGCTCGACACGACGCTCGGCATCCTGGGGTCGATCGCGCATTCGGTCCCGGGCCTGCTCGTCGCCGTCGTGATATTCGTACTGGCGCGGTGGATTAGCGGACTGTTGGGCAATTTCTTCGACGGCGTGCAGTCCGGGCGTATCGCCGTCGATTGGCTCGACGCCGATACGGCGCGGCCGACGCGGCGCCTCGTGACGATCGCCGTTTGGCTGTTCGCGGTCGCGATGGCCTATCCCTACATTCCCGGCGCGCAGACCGACGCGTTCAAGGGTCTGTCGGTGCTGCTCGGCTTGATGGTATCGGTGGGCGCATCCGGCATCGTCGGTCAGGCGGCGAGCGGCCTGATCCTGATGTACACGCGGACGTTTCGCCCCGGCGAATACGTGCGCATCAACGACAGCGAGGGCACGGTCGTCGGTCTTGGACTGTTCACGACGCGGATCCGCACCGGCCTCGGCGAGGAACTGACGGTACCGAATTCGATGGTGCTGGGCACGGTGACGCGAAACTACTCGCGCACGGTGAAGGGCGCGGGATTCGTGCTCGACACCGCGGTGACGATCGGCTACGACGCGCCATGGCGGCAGGTGCACGCGATGTTGATCGAGGCGGCAGGCAAGACGCCCGGCGTGGTGGCCGATCCTCCGCCGCGCGTCTTTCAAACCGCGCTGTCCGATTTCTATGTCGAATACCGGCTGGTGTGCCAAGCGGTTCCGACCGAGCCGCGCCCGCGCGCCGAGGTTCTCTCCGCGCTTCATTCCAACATTCTGGACACGTTCAACGAGCACGGCGTGCAGATCATGTCGCCGCATTATTTGGGCGATCCGGTCGACGCCAAGCTCGTACCGCCGGCGAAGTGGTACGCGCCGCCGGCCGAACCTTCGCGCAAGTAGTCCTATGTCCTTGCCCGTTGGACGCGCTTTACTTCCGGCACGTGGCGCATCGCGCGCATCACCTGCGCCAGATGGCGCCGGTCGCGCACTTGCACGCTGAAGAACATCGCGAGCACTTCGCCGCCGTCGGGGCGTTCCATCGACACGGTGTCGATGTTCGCGTCGGCATTGCCGATGCTGGTGGCGAGCTCGGCCAACAGTCCGCGACGATCGGCCACCAGCACCCGCATGCCAGCGTCGAACACGCCCTGCACATCGGGCGACCATTCGACGTCGACCAACTCGCCCGCGTCGACGCGCTGCTTGCGCAGCGTCACGCAGTCGCGCAGATGAACGATCAGTCCCTGGCCCTTGCGAAACTGCCCGACGACCGTGTCGCCGGGAATCGGCCGGCAGCAGCGCGCATATTGGATCGCCACGCCTTCGACGCCGCGGAGCGTTAGCGCGCCCGGCTTCGACGGAGCGGCCGGCTCTTCGCCCTTGTTGTGCGGGCGCGTCAGCGATTGCGCGACGACGAACGACAAGCGTTTGCCGACGCCGATGTCGGCCAGGATGTCGAGTTGACTCTTCGCGCCGTATTCTTTGGCGAGGGCCTCCCAGCGATCCCAGGAAATCGCCTCGGGCTCAACCTTGAGCGTTGCGAGCGCTTGCCCGAGCAGCCGTTCGCCGAGCGCCGCCGACTCCCGCTGCTGCAGTCCCTTCAGATAGTGGCGGATCCGCGAGCGCGCCTTGCCGGTTGCGACAAACGACAGCCACGATGGATTCGGCCGCGCGGTGGGCGACGTCAGTATCTCGACGTGATCGCCGTTCTTGAGCTCGGTGCGAAGCGGCAGCAATTCGTAATTGATCCGCGCCGCCACGCAATGATGGCCGATGTCGGTGTGCACGCCGTAGGCGAAATCGACGGCGGTTGCCCCGCGCGGCAGCGCCATGATCTTGCCCTTCGGCGTGAACACGTAGATTTCGTCGGGGAAAAGGTCGCCCTTGATGTGCTCGAGGAATTCCTTCGAGTCGCGCGACTCGGACTGGATCTCTAAGAGGCTCTGCAGCCAGCGATGCGTCTCGCGCTGCGCCTCGGCCAAGTCGAGCTCGCCGCCCTGCTTGTAGAGCCAATGCGCGGCGACGCCGGCTTCGGCGATCCGGTGCATGTCGTTGGTGCGGATCTGCGCTTCCAGCGGCGTGCCGAACGGGCCAAACAGCGTCGTGTGCAGCGACTGGTAGCCGTTGCCTTTGGGAATCGCGACGTAGTCCTTGAACTTGCCGGGAATCGGCTTATAGAGCTCATGCAACACGCCGAGTGCTGCGTAGCACGCGGTCTTGTCGGCGACGAGCACGCGCACGCCGTAGATGTCGAACACCTGCGAGAACGTGTAGTGCTTCTCCAGCATCTTCTTGTAGACCGAGTAGATTGTCTTTTCGCGCCCGCCGACCGTTGCCGGGATCTTCGCCTGCGCGAGCCCGTCGCGGAGCACGTCGAGCAGTCGGTTCATCACCTCGCGCCGGTTGCCGCGCGCCGCCTTGATCGCGCCGGCCAGAATCCGGTAGCGCATGGGGTACAGATGCTTGAACGACAGATCCTGAAGCTCGAGGTAGAGCGCGTTCAACCCGAGCCGGTTGGCGATCGGCGCGTAGATATCGAGCGTTTCGTGCGCAATCCGCTTCCGATGCGACGGCGCCATCGCGTCGAGTGTGCGCATGTTGTGCAGCCGGTCGGCGAGCTTGATCAGGATGACACGCACGTCGCGCGCCATCGCGAGCAGCATTTTGCGGAAGCTTTCCGCCTGCTGATCCTCGCGCGAATTGAATTCGATCTGATCGAGCTTCGATACGCCGTCGACCATGTCGGCGACGGGACGGCCGAACGTCGACTCGAGCTCGGTACGCGTGACGGAGGTGTCCTCCATCACGTCGTGGAGCAACGCCGCGGCGAGCCCTTGGGCATCGATCCGCCACTGCGACAGGATGCTGGCGACCGCCAGCGGATGCGTGATGTACGGCTCGCCGGATTTACGGAACTGCCCGCGGTGCGCGGTCTCGGAGAACTCGAACGCGCGCTCGACGAGCGCGACGTCGGGCGGCGGCAGGTAATGGCCGAGGTGTCGGGTGAATTCGGCGATCTCCGACATGGCCGCTCGCTCGCGCCGCGTTGTGAG
>CATPAO010000078.1 GCA_955652025.1 Casimicrobiaceae bacterium | reverse complement strand
GAGATCGACGCCGCAGCGGTGTGCGCCGACGTCGATCTCCACGTACGCATCGAGCGTCACGCCGGCCGCCGTCGCGGCCTCGGCCAGCGCGATCACGTTCGCGGCATCGTCGACCAGCACGCCGACCGTCGCCGCGCGCGCAAGCTCGGCCAGGCGCGCGATCTTGGCCGGCGCGACCACTTCGTTGGTGACGAGAACGTCGGGGATGCCTTGCGCGACGAATGCGGCGGCCTCGTCGGTTTTCTGGCAGCAGATGCCCACGGCGCCGCGCGACAATTGCAGCCACGCGATGTCCGGGCATTTGTGCGCCTTCGCGTGCGGGCGGAGCCGCATGCCCGTCGTGGCCTGCGCCATCCGGTCGAGATTGCGCTCGAGCACGTCGAGTTCGAGCACGAGCGCGGGCGTTTCGATGTCGACGATCGCGTCGCCGACGCGGGCGGGCAGACGTTGGGGCATGCAAGGGACTCCAGTAGCCTCTACTCTACCGCGCCCCGGGCGTTTTTCCGGGGATCGTCAATAGCCCCAAATGCCCTTCCATACCCAATTGCCGAGGAGCCTTCCCGGAATCAGCGTAAAGGCGCCGGCGATCAGCAATCCGCCGATGTAGAGGCCCGTCATCGCACGGGCGTGTCCCCAACGGTTGCCGCGCCGGATGTGCCACAGCCCCAACGGCAGCGCAACGAACGTCACCAGCGTGAACACGTGGATCCATGTGAAATGCAGGAAACTTGGGATCCATAGCGAGCTGATCGCGACGACGAGCATCAGCGTCACCCAGGTCCAGCCGATCAATCGATGCGATCCGGTGCCCTTCTGTCGCGCGAGCTGAATCGAGCCAACGACGAGCGCCAGCAACGCAGCGGTCATGTGAACGTAGATGACGGGCGGAACGGTGCGAACCATGCGGACCTCCGGGCGACGAAGACCGCATTGTCGCCGCGCGCCGGTCCGGCGCCCAGCGCATTGCGACGAAGAGATCATCCCGCGACGCGAACGGTCCGCGATGTGCGCGGACGGCAGGCGGGGAACGTTGACTACTTGGGTTGCGCGTTCGCCGCTTGGATCGCGGCCAGCTGCGCGTAGACGAGACGGCCGACGGCGAGCATCTGCGTGCGGTCGATCTGACCGGACAGCGCATACGCACAGACCTCGTCGACCCAGTAGTAGACGCCGACGCCGTCCTCGATCGCATAGCGGAACGCCGTTTCGCGCGTGCCCGGCGGCGGCTTGCGGACCTGCAGCGACAGCCGCTGCTTGTCGGCGTTTTCGTACATGAAAAGCGCCGTCGGCTTTTCGTTGCCGGCGACCAACCGTCCGCCGACTAGCGAAAACCCGGCGCTGTTGAGGTCCGGCGCCTGGAGCGCGAATCCCAACCGCCGCGACAGCCACGTGACGAGGCGCTTCTCCTCCGCCGCCCAGATTTCCACCGGCCGGTTGACGTCCGATGCATAGAGGACGTGTGTGATCGCCGCCTGGCGCGCGAACGACGTCGGCGTGCCGGCCTGCTCGAGCAGCGCATCGCGTGCGTACCAACCGGTAGCAACACCCAGGACGAGCGTCGCGGCGGCGGCGAAGTACGGAATGAAGCGGCGCCAGCGCGCCGACACCTCGGGGGGTTCTGCGGCGTGCAGCAGCGACTGTGGAATGGGATCTGCGAGCCACGGCTCGAACGCTTCGTGCAGCGCCGCGCTCTGCCGGCGCATGTCGTCGACGCGGGCCGCAAGCACGGGATCGCGCGCCAACGCTTGCTCGACATCCGCGATCCGTGCAACCGGGAGCTGCCCGTCGGCATAGGCCATCAGATCGGCGTCGGTGAGCGGCAACCGGTTCATTGCTCGCGACTCGAATTCATTTGACGGACTTCAACACCGGCGCCGTTTCCGGCGGCACGCCCTGCGCCGCGCGGCGCAGCTTTTCCCGCGCGCGCGACAGCCGCGACATCACGGTGCCGACCGGAATCGAAAGCACGGCGGCGATCTCCTCGTAGCGCATCTCCTCGACCGCCGCCAGGACGAGCACCGCGCGCTGGTCGGTCGGCAGCCGCGCGACCTCGCGCAGGGTCTCCATCAGCTCGACGCGCGTCTGCTGCGTGGCGCGCACCGGGATCTGCCACGCCGGGCTGCCTTCGTCGTCACCGTCGAGCGATACGTTCTGCGCATCGCGGCGCGCTTGCGCCCGCTGATTGACGAAAAGGTTGTGCATGATCGTGAACAGCCACGCCCGCAAATCGGTTCCCGCGGTCCACAGCCGGCGCTTTTCCCAGGCCCGCGCCAGCGTTTCCTGCACCAGGTCGTCGGCGCGCGTCGACTCGCCCGTCAGCACGCGGGCGTAACGGCGGAGCCGCGGGATCGCGGCGACCAATTCGGGATGCGGCAGTGACGGTTCCGTGGGCATCGGGAAGAAGACGCCGGCTTCGCGGCAGAGAGCGAAGCCGGCACCAGGGGCGATGGTACGCCCACGCTGTGCAGTGAGTGGTCAACAGGCGATCCGCGCCGGCTATTCCGTTGCGAATCGGCTTCCGCCTCGCTTGACATTCACATCGTCAGCCACTCGACCAGCGACTGCGTGATGCGCTCCGGACGCTCCAGCGCCGTCAGATGGCCGCAACCGGGCACGACGACCAGGCGCGCGCCGGCGACGGCGTTGGCCATTTCGGCCGATCGATCGGGCGGTGTGAGCTCGTCCGAGTCGCCCACCAGAATCAGCGTCGGACATTCGATCCGCGCGAGATCGGGTCGCGAATCGACGCGACCGATGATCGCCGTCTGCTGGCGAATGAACGCGTCGGCGCCGATGTCCTCGGCCATTTGCCGCGCGATCCCGCGCAGTGTCGCATCGTCCCTCCGCGAGGGGTGGACGAAATGCGGAAACTGCAGATCCGTCACTTCGCCGAAGCGTCCGCCCTCGGCCAGCGCCATCTGCTCCCGACGGCGCGCTGTCTGTTCGGGCGTGTCGGCGCGCGCTGCGGTGTCGAGCAGCGCGAGCTTCACGATCCTCGCCGCGGCTTGCCGAAAGATTTCGAACGCGATGTAACCGCCCATCGAGTGCCCGGCGAGCGCAAAACGCGGCGGTGCCGCGGCCAGAATGCGGCGCGCGATCGCGGCCATGCTGTCGTCACGGGTGTGATTCGCGATCGTCACCGGCCCGAATTGCCACAGCGCCGGCACCTGCGCCTCATAGAACCTCGGCGAGCAGAGCATGCCCGGGATGAGGACAATCGGTAAGGATTCGCCCATGGCCCCTCAACGCCGTCCGGTATTGCGCAGGGCCGGATTGGTCCGGGCGATATCGGCTTGAACTTGCTCGCGCGTCCGCTCGTACACGATCTCGCGTCCCCTCGCGTTACCGACGTAGGCGCGCGCGTTGCGCGTCGGAATCAGCTCGCACCGGACGTTGTGGATACCTTCACCGAGGACGACCTCGATCCGGTCGGCGCACTTGCTCAGCACCACGACGTCCATCGTCTGTCCGCTCGCGGTCACCCGCACTTGAATCTTTTCATCGTTCATAGCGTGGAACCTTATATCAGGAACAGCGTCGCCAGCCCGAGAAAGATTCGCGCACCGCGTCGCTGACCCCGAGCAGGATGTCGCCGTCGCGCGACGCGCGGATCAAGTCCCAGGTGTAGAGCCGCTCGTCGAGCGGCAGCGCCTCGAGCAGGTTCGCGACGTCGGCCGCGTGCAGACGATCGAGTTGGCGGACGAGCTCCGCCTTGTTCTCCTGCGTGACCGCGCTTTCGAACGGCAGTCGAACCGCGGCGCCGGCCGACTCTTTGATCAGCTGTTTCCGCAGGTACCTGCGGAGGAGCGCAGTGATCCCGGCGAACGCGTCGTCGGTCCGATCGCGCGGTCGGGTGCGCTCGTCGACCGGGGCGTCAGCGCAATCGGGCATGGGCGAGAGGGAGGTGAACGATATGGCGACGAGAGGACGCGGTCATTCTAACCGCCGTCGCGAGTAAATTGCCGACTGGGAACCAAGGGCTACGGCAACTCGGCCGCCGGCATTCGCGCGAGAATGATCCCGATCTTGCGCCGCAAGCCCGGCGCGTCGGGGTTGCGCTCGTAGAAGCGCGGATTCGGCGCCATCGCGGCGAGCCGCGCCGCCTGCTCGGCCGATACGTGCGCGGCGGTCGTGCCGAAATAACGCTGCGCCGCCGCCTCCGCGCCGAACACGCCGTTGCCCCATTCGATCACGTTGAGATAGAGCTCGAAGATTCGCTCCTTGTCGAGCATGTATTCGAGCATGACGGTGATCACGGCTTCTTCGGCCTTCCGCCAATAGCTGCGCGACGGCGACAGAAATAGATTCTTCGCGAGTTGCTGCGTGATCGTCGAGCCGCCCGCGACGATCCGCCCCTTCCTTTGATTCTTCTCGAGCGCCAGTTGGATGCCGTCCCAGTCGAAGCCTTCGTGCTCGACAAAACGCGAATCCTCGGCGGCGATCATCGCGCGCTTCAAGCTCGTTGAAATTCGCGCGTAGGGAACGAAGCGATACCGGAGCTCGGCGCGGGGATTGTGCAATCGCAGCTCGGCGAGCCGGTCAGCCATGAACGCCGTCTCGTGCGGCGGGTGGTCGCGCCACCACCAGATCGTCGCCGCGACGTACGCCTGCAACAGCGCAAACGTGACGAAGAACGCGAGAAACGCCCAGCCGATGAGACGCAGCCAAAACGGGCGTCGCGCGCTCATCGACAGTCCCGCGTTCGCTACGAACCTATTGGCTCGTCAGCTCGTCGCCCTTGGCAAACGTCCACGTGCGCGTGATGTGGAGAATGTCGGTGTCGCGCTTGATGTCGGGCGCGAACGCCGCGAATGGGGCGGACATCTGGACGATCTTCACCGCCGCGGCGTCGAGGATCCGTTGGCCGGACGTGCGGTTGACTTCGACGCTCTCGATCGTGCCGTCACTCCTGATCGACACGGTGAGCAGCAAGCTGCCGTAGAGCTTTTGCTGCCGCGCCACCTCGGGATAATTCAGGTTGCCGATCCGCTCGATCTTGAGCCGCCAGTCCTCGACATAGCGCGCGAATCGATACTCGGTCGCGCGCGCGCCGATGAACGTGCGCTTCGGGCGCTTCTGGTAAGCGTCCATGTCCTTCGCGATCTGCGCCTCGAGCCGGATTGCCTCCAGCGCCTTTTGCATCAGATCATTGGCGGTCGGCGAATCGGTTTTTTCGGGCGCCTCGACCGGCGTCGGTTGCAACTGTACGACCGCCGTCGATTTCTTCCGCGTCAAAAGCTCGCGACGTTGCTGTTGTCGCGCTTCGGCGCTTTGTGTTGCGACCGAGACGTCTTTCCCCGGCGTTTCGTCCGCCAGCACCGGCAACGGCGTCTTCGCGCGTCGGGAGAGATCGGTATTGCCGCCACCGTCCAGGTTCGCCTGCGCGAGGATGTCGGCCTTGGTCGGCTTGGTGTTCGACTTGGCGTTGACGAGCGCGATTTCGAGCGGCGGCTCGTTGTCCTTGAATCGCGTGAAATCGAACGGGCTGAAATGAACCGCGGCCACGACCAGGTGCACGACGAGCGAGATCGTGAGCGCAGCGGCGAAGAGTCCTTGCGTCGGAGGTGAGCGAAGCGCCTCCGCCGGAATGTGCGCCGGCGGCAACGCGCCGGCGACGGCGATGCGCGCAGTCCTGCGCGGCTTCGTCGGCGGAGTAGGCCGGAGCTCGGGGCCTTGCGCCTCTTCCGCTGCGCCGCG
>CATPAO010000077.1 GCA_955652025.1 Casimicrobiaceae bacterium | reverse complement strand
TCGTTCATCGCATCGGCCAAGACGTATCTGCAGAAGTCGGATTACAAGGCCGCGATCGTCCAGCTCAAGAATGCCATCGAAGGGGCGCCCGGGAACGGCGAAGCGCGCTTCCTGCTCGCGAATGCATTGCTGCAAAGCGGCGATCCCAGCGGTGCCGAGACCGAGGCGCGCAAGGCAATCGAGCTCAAATATTCGCCCGAGCAGGCCTACCCGCTGCTGGCACGCGCGCTGGTCGCGCAAGGAAAATCCCGCGCGGCCATCGACGAAGTGGGTGCCGTCAAGCTCGAGACGACGCAGGGTCGCGCCGACGCCGGCACGTCGATCGCGGTTGCGCAGAGCCAGGTTGGCAACGCGAAGGCCGCCGTGGCGGCGATCGACGCTGTATTGGCGGAAATGCCCGGCGACGCTCGCGCGCTCGTCGTGAAGGCGCAGATCATGGCGCAGGCGAACAAGCCGCAGGAGGCGATGGATCTCGTCGACGCGGCGCTCGCCACATCGCCGGACAACAGGGAGGCGCTCGGCGCGAAGGCACAGCTGCTGATCGCGCGAGGGAAGCGCAACGAGGCTATTGCGCTGCTCGAAAAGATGGTGGACAAGTATCCGGACGCTCGCGGCGAACGGGTGCCTCTGATCTCTCTGCTGGTCGCGTCCACGCGCCTGGACGACGCGGAACGCCAGCTCGAGAAGCTTAAGGCACTGGCGCCGAACGAACTCGGCACGGTGTACGCCGACGCGTTGGTTTCCCTGGCGCGCGGCAACGCCACGCACGCGCGTGAGCTGATCCAGAAAGTGTTGGCGGTGCAGCCCGAGAATTTGCCTGCCCTGTATGTATCGGGCCTGGCCGACGTCCAGCTCAATTCGTACGCGGCGGCCGAGGAGTCGTTTCGTAAAATAATTGCGAAAGCCCCCGACGACGTGGGCGTGCGCAGAGCGCTTGCGCTCACCTATATGCGGTCGGGACAGCCAGCGCTTGCGCTGGAGACCATCGAGCCCGCGGTCCGCAGGTCGCCGGACGACGCCGATGTCTTGAAGACCGCCGCGGAGTCCGCACTCGCCTCCGGCAACATCGCCAAAGGCATTCAATACTACGAACAAGCGAATGCGGTCGACAAGACCAACATCGGTGGCAAGGTTAGGCTCGCGCAGGTGCGGCTCGCGACCGGCGACACGGAGCGCGCGCTGCAGGACCTGAGGACATTGGCGCAGAGCGACTCGTCGCAATATCAGGCAGATATGGTGTTGATTCTCGCGTACATCCAGCGGAAGGAATACGACCGCGCTCTTGCCGCGGTCGATGCGCTGGAAAAGAAGCAGCCCGACAATCCAATCACGCGCAACATGCGCGGCGCGGTCTACATGGCGAAGCGGGATTTCAAGAGCGCCCGCGAAAGCTATCAGAAGGCGTTCGTTGCCCAGCCGAAGGATTTTGCCTCGGCTTACAGTCTCGCGGTTCTCGACATGCAGGAAGGGAAAGCCAACGACGCGCGGCAGCGCTTCGAACAAATGCTGACCAAGGATCCGAACAACGAGTCGCTGCTGCTCGCGCTCGCGGATCTCACCGCAATGACGCGCGACAAGCCGGAAGAAGCGAAAGCGCTGATCGAAAAGGCGATCGCTGCCAATCCGGGTTCGCCTCGGCCACGGCTCGCGCTGATCGGTTATTACACGCGGCAGCGCGATGCGCGCGGAGCGCTTACCGCCGCGCAAGCGGCTCAAACGGCTTTTCCCAACGACCCGAGCGTCCTGGAAACGCTTGCGGCAGCGCAGCGAGCCAGCGGTGACACCAACCAATCCCTGGCGACCTACCGTACGCTCGGGCAGTTGCAGCCGCAGAATGCCGCCGTTCAGCTCCGATTGGCGATGTTGCAGCTGGAGGCGAAGGACTATTCCGGTGCGACGGAGTCGGCGCGCAAGGCGTTGACCGTGCAGCCGGAACTCCTGCAGGCTTGGGGCGTTATTGCGCGTGCACAGACTTTCGCGGGCCAGTCGGCTGCCGCGCTCGCCGAGGCGCGCAAGATGCAGCGGGACAATCCGGACAAAGCGCTCGGGTTCGCGCTCGAAGGCGAGATTCTGGCCCTCGAAAATAAATGGTCCGACGCGGCCACGGTGTTAAATCAGGGACTGGCGAAGCAGCCGACTCCGGTGCTGGCGACCGCGGTCTACACGGCGTTGCAGAAAGCGGGCAAGCAGGCCGAGGCGGCGGCTTTCGCCGACAAATGGATTCGCGCGAATCCGAATGATGCGACGCTGCAGGACCTCATGGCGCAGCAGTTTCAGCTCGCGAAAAATTATCCTGCCGCGGCCGCGAAATACCGCGCGGTGCTCGAGATCAATCCGGAGAATCCGCTTGCACTCAACAACCTCGCCTGGATCCTCGGCGAGACTGGCGACCCCAAGGCGCGCGAAGTCGCCGAACGCGCGTACCGGCTTGCGCCGTTCAGCCCCAACGTCGTCGATACGCTGGGTTGGACGTTGGTCCGCGGCGGCGACGTCGACCGCGGCACGCAGTTGCTGCGTCTTGCATCCAACCTCGCCCCCGGCGACGACGAAATCCGCATGCATCTCGGTCGTGCGCTCGTCAAGTCGGGCGACAAGGAAGGCGCCCGCCGCGCGCTCGAACCGTTCACCAAGCTCGACGCCGGCGCGCCGCTTCGTACCGACGCCGAAAAGGCGCTGGCCGGCAATTGACCCGCGCGCCGTGCGGTACGCCGATTCACACTTGCCCCGAACAACACGATGACTGAACGCACGATCATTGCCGTCGTCGGCCTGGGATACGTCGGCTTGCCGCTCGCCGTGGAGTTTGGCAAGCGCTATCGAACGATCGGTTTCGATTTGTCCACCACCAAGGTCGAGGCGTACCGCAAGTTCAACGATCCGACCGGCGAAGTGAGCAGCGATGAATTGCGCGCGGCCAAAGAGCTCGAGGTGACGACCGACGCCACCGCGTTGCGCGAAGCGGATTTCGTCGTTGTCGCGGTGCCGACGCCGATCGACGCCGCGCATCAGCCCGATTTCGGACCTCTGCTTCGCGCCAGCGAATCGGTCGGCCGCAACCTGAAGCGCGGTGCGACCATCGTCTTCGAGTCGACCGTCTACCCGGGCGCGACCGAGGAGATCTGCGTGCCGGCCGTCGAAAAGCATTCCAACATGCAGTGGAGGCGCGATTTCTTCGTCGGCTATTCGCCGGAGCGCATCAACCCGGGCGACAAGGAGCACACGCTGACGCGGATTACCAAGGTCGTGTCCGGCGACACGCCGCAAACGCTCGATCGCGTCGCGCATATTTACGGCAGCATCGTGACCGCGGGCGTCTATCGCGCCAGTTCGATCAAGGTCGCCGAGGCCGCGAAGGTCATCGAGAACACGCAGCGCGATTTGAACATCGCGCTGATGAACGAGCTGGCGCTCATCTTCCACAAGATCGGGATCGACACGGCGGAGGTGCTCGAGGCCGCGGGCACGAAGTGGAATTTCATGCCGTTCCGCCCGGGATTGGTCGGCGGACACTGCATAGGCGTCGATCCGTATTACCTGACGCACAAGGCCGACAAGCTGGGCTATCACCCGCAGGTGATCCTCGCCGGCCGGCGCATCAACGACGGCATGGGCAAATTCATCGCGGAAGAGACCGTGAAGCAGATGATCCGCGCCGGTCACCCGGTGAAGGGCGCCCGCGTGATCGTGCTGGGGCTTACATTCAAGGAGAACTGCCCGGACTTGCGCAACTCCCGCGTGATCGACGTCGTGCGCGAGCTCGATAGCTACGGCGTCGACGTGCACGTCCACGATCCGGTGGCCGACCCGGCCGAGGCGATGCACGAATACGGCGTCACGCTGACGCTGTGGGAAAAGCTGCCGCGTGCGCATGCGATCGTTGCCGCAGTCGCGCATACCGAGTTCAAGCGGCGCTCGGTGGACGATTATGTCGCGGGCCTCGAGCGCAACGGCCTCTACGTCGACGTGAAAAGCCAGGCCGACGAAGCGGCGCTCCGTGCGCGCGGCGTCGACGTGTGGAGGCTTTGATGACGTCGACGGTCACCGCGTCCGCCGCGTTCGCGGCTGCGTGTAACGCGCTCCGTGCGCGACCGCTGCGGTGGCTCGTCACGGGCAGCGCCGGCTTTATCGGATCGCATCTCACCGAAGCGCTGCTCAAGCTCGACCAGCATGTGACCGGCCTCGATAATTTCGCGACCGGTTACCGGCGCAATCTCGACGAAGTTCGGGCGGAGGTGGGCGCGGACCTGTGGCAGCGCCACCGGTTCATCGAGGCCGACATCGTCGATGCCGACGCGTGCCGCGCCGCCTGCTCGAACATCGACATCGTGCTGCATGAGGCTGCACTGGGATCGGTCCCACGATCGATCGAGGATCCATTGCGCACGCACGCCGCCAACGCGACCGGCTTTCTCAACATGCTGGTCGGCGCGCGCGATGCCGGCATCAAGCGGTTCGTCTACGCCGCGTCGAGCTCGACCTACGGAGATCATCCGGGATTGCCCAAGGTCGAGGACGAGATCGGCCGCCCGCTGTCCCCCTACGCGGTGACCAAGTATCTCGACGAGCTCTACGCCGACGTGTTTGGCCGCGCGTATGGCACGTCGACGATCGGTCTCCGTTATTTCAACGTCTTCGGTCCGCGCCAGGATCCGGACGGTGCCTACGCGGCGGTGATTCCGCGCTGGGCGGCGGCGATGCTGCTAGGCGCGCCCATCACGATCTTCGGCGACGGCGAGACCACGCGCGATTTCTGCTATATCGCGAACGTCGTGCAGGCGAACGTGCTCGCCGCCGTCGTCGCGGATCCCGCGGCGGAGCGGCAGGTCTACAACGTCGCCGCCGGCGGAAGGATGTCGCTTGCCGCGTTGTACGACATCCTGCGCGAGCTCACGGTCGGCCGCCATCCCGGTGTCGTCGTGCCGCGGCCGATTTATCAGGATTTCCGCGCCGGCGACGTCCGCCATTCGCAGGCCGACATTGCGAAAGCGCGCCGACTGCTCGGCTACGCACCGACGCACGACGCGCGCACCGGACTCGCCGAATCGCTTCCGTGGTACGACGCCCGGCTCGCTGCATCGAGTCCGGCGAGTGCCCCGCTCCGTAAGTTTGCTCGATAGCGGGGCGCTCACAATGAAGCGTGCCGTGCCGTGTTGCTCGCGATCACCGGGATGGGCCTTTCGGCTGCCTGTCGCGCTCGCCCTGCTCGTAGCGGTGAGCGCCGCGGCGCAGGAACCGGCGCGGCCCGAGACGGTCGACGCGACGAAGCTGCTCGTGGCCGACGCCGTTGCCTTCGAGCACGGCGAGGGCGTGCCGAAGGACGACGCGGCCGCCGGTGCGCTGTTCGCGCTGGCCGCGCAATCGGGCCACGCGCAAGCGCGAACGATGGTGGCGCACATCGGCGCGCGAGGCGAGCTCCCCGATTGCATGCGCCTGCCCGAATTGTTGCGGTGGCCGGTGTTGGAAGAACCGGATCCTTTTGCGATTCTGCCCCCGCCGCAGCAGAGAATTGCGGCCCTCGTGAATCGCGTCGCGCCACGCTATGGCGTCGAGCCGCGGTTCGCGCTGGCGGTGATCGCGGTCGAATCCAACTTCGAGCCAAAGGCGCGCTCGATTCGGGATGCCCGCGGTCTGATGCAGCTCGTCCCCGCAACCGCGCAGCGCTTCAATGTGCGCAATCCCTACAATGTCGACGACAACGTCCGCGGCGGGCTCACCTACCTGCGCTGGCTGCTCGCGTACTATCGGGGCAAGGTCACGTTAGTCGCCGCCGCGTACAATGCCGGCGAGGCGGCGGTCGACAAGTATGGCGGGATTCCGCCGTATCCCGAAACGCGGGACTACGTGAAGCGTGTGATGCGCCTGTTCAACAGCGAGTCGCATCCTTTCGACGGCCGCGTCGTCGCGCCGTCGCCGATTTTCGCGAGCTCGCGCTCGCCCCCGATGTAGGAGACCGCCATCGCTGCGCCCGTTGAATCCTCCGTGACGCTCCGCGCCGTGGTCGATGCGTT
>CATPAO010000076.1 GCA_955652025.1 Casimicrobiaceae bacterium | reverse complement strand
GGCTTGTCCTGCTTCGTGTGCAGCAGGATGAAGCTCGCGCCGGTGATCGGCCAGCTCGTCTTGCCCGGCTGATTGGTCAATATTTGATAAAAGCCCGGCGCGCCTTTCCAATCCGCGAACGCCGCGGCAGCCTGGAAGCTCTTGTCGTCGGGTAGGACGAATTGCCCTTCCTTGTTCTGCACGGCGGCATAGCTCATCTTGTTCTTTTTCGCGTACGCGTATTCGACGTAGCCGATCGATCCCTTGATCCGCTGCACATACGCGGCGACGCCTTCGTTGCCCTTGCCGCCGACGCCTTCCGGCCAGGCGACCGCGGTGCTCGCGCCGACCTTCGTCTTCCATTCGTCGCTGACTTTCGACAGATAATCGGTCCAGATGAACGTGGTGCCCGATCCGTCGGAGCGGCGAACGACCGTGATCGGATCGGCAGGCAGCTTGACGCCCGCGTTGAGATCGGCGATCGCCTTGTCGTTCCAGCTCTTTATTTTGCCCAGATAAATATCGGCGAGGACCGCCCCCGTGAACTTGAGCGCACCGGGTGCGATGCCCTCGATGTTCACGACCGGGACGACGCCACCGATGATGGCGGGAAACTGCATCAAGCCGGCGGCCTGCAGATCGTCGGGCTTGAGCGGCATGTCGGACGCACCAAAATCCACCGTCTTCGCCTTGATCTGCGCGATTCCGCCGCCGGATCCGATCGACTGGTAGTTCATGCCGACGCCGGTCTTGGCCTTGTACGCTTCCGCCCATTTGGCGTAGATCGGATAGGGAAACGTGGCACCGGCGCCGGTGATGTCGGTGGCGTTCGCCGTGAGCGCGAACAGCCCGAGGGTCAATCCGAACGAGCCTAAGAGCGCGTGCTTGCGCATGGGTCGGTATCCTTATTGAGTGTGGGCGTGGCGAACGATAGAGCGTCTGTGTGACAGAGGGATGACGGACCGATGACCGTCGATGACAGTCGCGCCGCGACGCATTTCACGGCGGCGGCAGGTCGGAGATCGCCAGCGCGACAACGGGACGATCGGTCGCCCGGTCACGCACGCCCGAAAACCCGCCGGCGCGAATCTTTTCGCGCAGGATCGACGAAACAGACGGCCAGACCGTCTCCAAGTCCGCCCAGGTTGGGATCGCCTTTTTTCGCGTGAGTTCGCCGACGATCGCGGCGGGAACGACGCAATACACGCCGCCCACATCGCTGACGATCGCCCTCAACCGAACGGCGTCCGGGAGCGGACCTTCGGGCTCGTAGCCATCGGGCCCGACGATGGGCCGGTCGAGCAATACGATTGCGGTCTGCAAGGGTGCCATGGGGGAACGCCAGGCCGGGAAAAGGGTCGCGCGATGCCATCGTGGCCCACGAATGTGACGGTTTCGTGGCAGCGGGACGCCCATCGTCGGCAGCCGGGCCGAACGGGGGCCACGTTGCGTGGGAGAACATTCGGCGATTTGACTGTCTAACAGCGGCGAATAGCCGTATTCGTCGTATTGCGCTTTCGCGCGTCGTCGATGGCGCAAGAGAGTGCGAATCGAAGCGAAGGCTGGCAGCCCCGACCTCGTCGGCCGGCGCTTCTCGATGCCGAAGCGAGTCTTCGGCCCTACCCGCACATGGGAGAAGTCCATGCACGCAACCTGGACCAGTGGCAAGGCGGTTGGGCGCGCCGCCATCGTCGGCGCGGTTCTCGCGGCCGGTGCCGCATTGGCGTCCGAACCATCGCCGGTGACTCAGGCGCAGCCGGTGGTGCTGGCGCAGACGACGGTGACGCAATCGACCGCCACAACCTATGTCTATGAGCCGATCTACCCGTACCCCGCGCACGAGGCGCGCGTACGCGCCGCCGCTCGGGCGGGTCCGGAGGCGCTCCGCCGGTATATTCAGCGCACGCGAATGATCTGGAATTTCTACTACCCCGATTTCGCGCTCGGATAGTTCGTCGCGCGTCGAGGGCCGGCCCGGCGCGTGCACCTCGATCTGTGCCGGGTCGGAGTGTCGTTTTTACCCAGCGGCGGTTAGGTTGTGGCCTCCCCGTGATAAAGCCGCACGGTGTGCTTCGCCTCGGCGAAGAATAGCCACCTTTCCGCGAGCAATCCGCCAAGGCATGCGACGTTCGCCACGAGCGCCGCGGCCAAGTCCGCTGGCCCGGACAGGATCCAGGCGAGCGGGATCGCGATTCCGCCGATCCAGAATGCCGCTCGTAGCCACCGGCGATGGCGGCGGGCCAGCACGAACCCGAACTCGTCGGTGAGAAACGTGCCATGCGTGTGGCCGGCGTCGAGGAGCCGCGCGCGCATCACGGTCGCACCGCCGGCGCGCGACGGCGGTCGCACGCCGTGATCGACACCGATGGCCTGCTCGAGTGTGATCGACCCGGTTGTACCGTCGATCGTTCGCCAATACGCCGCCTTGACGATCATGCCGATCATTCCAAGCGCCGCCGCAAAGGGCAACAGCACGTCCGCGCCGTCGACATCGCGCAAGAACGCCCGCAGCAGCACGGCGCCGGACCAAAGCCCGAGCGTCAGGTAAACAGCCGGCGTCCAACGCGTGCGCCATTGACGGATCGGCTTCAAGCTCGCGTAGATCATCGCGGTGCACGTCAAGACGGTCAGCGCGAGCACGATCACCGCAATCGCGACGGCCATTCGCGCGATGCCGCCTGCACCGGTCGCGAGCATTGCCGCGTAAAGCGCCGCAACGGCGACGAACACGAGCGCGAATACCGCCTCGCGGGACAACCATGACGTTCGAATGCGCGAAAACGCACGCCATGCGTTGCGGGGATTGGCGAGATGCAGCGTCGATACGCAAAAGCCGGCGACGGCGAACGCGAGACCCATCGCGGCCGCGTACGTCATTTCCGGTGTCGATTCCGCTGGAAAGCGCAGCAACTCGATCGAACCGGCAAGATCGACCAAGGCGACAAGTGCCAGCAGGCCGAGTCCGGCCCCCGACGCCACGGTGAAAAAGATCACCGAAAGCGCGGGCTTCACGGCGGAACCCGGCTACCGGGACGCAAAGCGCCGCGCTGCGTCGATCAGCCGCTGCAGCGCCGTGCCGGCGCTCGCCGTGGAAGGTGCGCATGCTACTTCGGGCGGCTCGCGCGGCGGCAGATAGCGGTTGACCGG
>CATPAO010000075.1 GCA_955652025.1 Casimicrobiaceae bacterium | reverse complement strand
GACTCTTCATGCCTTCCTTGAAGCCCTTCACCGCGCCGCCCAGATCCTGGCCCATATTGCGGAGCTTCTTGGTGCCGAAAATCAGCACGACGACCAGCAACACGATCAGCCAATGCCAAATGCTCAAACTGCCCATGGTTTCTCCTCAGTTCGCGTTCCGCAGGATCATCGGCCCGAGGGGGTCGGGACCGCCGATCACGTGGACATGCACGTGCATCACTTCCTGGCGGCCGACGTGGCCGGTGTTCACGATCGCACGGAATCCGTCTCCGGCGCCCTGTTCCCGTGCGAGCCGCCCTGCCAGCGCCATGATCTTGCCGAGCGCCGGCTCATCGTCGGCGGTGACGTCGTAGAGCGAAGGCACGTGGCTTTTCGGTATCAGCATGAAATGCACGGGTGCCTTCGGATTGACGTCGTGGAACGCCAGCACGTCCGCATCTTCGTACACCTTGCGGCTCGGAATCTCGCCGCGAACGATCTTGCAGAATATGCAGTTGGGATCGGATGGCATCGAGTTCTCGTTCGCCTATGAGCGGCCGCGCGCCGCCTTTTCGGCGTGGCCCGACAATCCTTCCCGCCGCGCCAACTCGGCCAGCACGTCGGCCGGTCCGAGCCCGTGCCGCGAAAGCAGCACCAGGCAATGAAACCACAGATCGGCGATCTCCGCGGCGATGCGGATTTTATCACCGTCCTTCGCCGCCATGACCGTCTCGGTCGCTTCCTCGCCGATCTTCTTCAAAATCGCGTCGTCACCGCGCGCGAACAGTGACGCGACGTACGATCCGGCCGGTTCCGCGCCTTTGCGCGATTCGATCGTCGCCGCGATGCGCGCGAGCACGTCGGAAGCGGCGTCGGAGTCAGTTGTCGCCATAGATGGTGTCGGGGTCTTTCAATACCGGCTCGACGACGTTCCAATGCCCGTTCTCGAGCCGCTTGTGGAAGCAGCGCTCGCGACCGGTGTGACACGCAATCCCGCCGACCTGCTCGACGATCAGCAAGATCGCATCGTTGTCGCAATCGAGCCGGATCTCGCGCACGCGCTGGACGTGCCCGGAGCGCTCGCCCTTTTTCCACAGCTTGTCACGCGAGCGCGACCAATAATGCGCAATGTTCGTCTTCACCGTGCGAGTCAACGCTTCGCGATTCATCCACGCGAGCGTCAGCACGCGATGCGTCGCCGCTTCCTGCGCGATCGCCGGCACCATGCCGTCCGTGTTCCAACGCACGCGCTCGAGCCATTCGCCGTTGCCGCGCAGGCGATCGAGGATGCCGGTCATGGGCGGCCTGTTTGACCTTTCCCCAGCGGAGGTTCGGTCACCGTGTCGGCCGCGCGCAATCGCGAGTCGTCGGCCATTCGAGTCTTGGCTTCGCCCGCCTCGCTCATGCGCGTTCCATCACGCGAATCTCGATGCCTGCCGCGGCCATCGCGGCCTTCGCCCGCTCGATCGTGAACTCGCCGTAGTGGAAGATCGACGCCGCCAGCACCGCGTCGGCGCCGCCGATCCGGATGCCGTCGACCAGATCCTGCAACGAGCCGACGCCCCCCGACGCGATGACTGGGACGTCGACCGCTTCGACGATCGCACGGGTGAGTCGGAGGTCGAAGCCGGTCTTCGCGCCGTCGCGATCCATGCTGGTCAGCAGAATTTCGCCGGCGCCGCGCGCCGTCACCTCCTCCGCCCATTGCACGGCGTCGATGCCGGTGAGGGTGCGGCCGCCGTGAATGTAGACCTGCCATTCGTCGACCGCGCACTGCTTGGCGTCAATCGCCGCGACGATGCATTGTGCGCCGAAATGGCTCGAAGCCTCGGCGAACAGATCGGGATTGTTGACGCCCGCCGTGTTGATGCTGACCTTGTCGGCGCCGGCGTTCAAAAGCGCGCGGATATCGTCGACCGAGTGGACGCCACCCCCGACCGTCAGCGGAATGAACACCTGGTCAGCGACGGCTTCGATCATGTCGTACAAGAGGCCGCGGTGCTCGACGCTGGCGCGGATGTCGAGGAACGCGAGTTCGTCCGCGCCCTCGGCGTCGTAGCGCCGCGCAACTTCCACCGGGTCGCCGGCATCGCGCAAGTTGACGAAGTTCACGCCCTTCACGACACGGCCCGCGGCGATGTCGAGGCAGGGAATGACGCGTTTGGCGAGGCCCATTGTTCAATCATGCAAGCGGTCGGCGACCGCTTGCATCACCACATTGCCCCTCGCCCGCCTGGCGGGAGAGGGGGAAGGGGTGAGGGGCCCATCATCCCCCCTTGCAGGCCTTGAGCGCAGCCTTGAAGTCCAATTTGCCCTCGTAGAGCGCGCGGCCGGCGATCGCGCCGATGATGCCGTCGTTCTCGTAGGGAAGGAGCTCCCTGATGTCGTCGATCGTGGCAATGCCGCCGCTCGCGATCACTGGGATCTTGAGCTCGCGTGCCAGCTTGACCGTCGCCTCGACGTTGACGCCGGTCAGCATGCCATCGCGACCGATGTCGGTGTAGACGATCGCCTCGACACCGTAGTCCTCGAATTTCTTCGCCAGGTCGACGACGTCGTGGCCGGTCATCTTCGACCAACCGTCGGTCGCGACCTTCCCTTCACGCGCATCGAGGCCGACGATGATGTGGCCGGGAAACGCGTAGCAGGCGTCGTGCAGGAATCCGGGATTCTTCACCGCGGCGGTGCCGATGATCACGTAGGTGATCCCGTCGTCCAGGTAGCGCTCGATCGTGTCGAGGTCGCGAATGCCGCCCCCCAGCTGCACGGGAATTTCCTCTCCAATCACGCTCACGATTTCGCGGATCGCGAGCTCGTTGCGCGGCTTGCCCGCCACCGCCCCGTTGAGATCGACGATGTGCAGCCGCCTCGCGCCCTG
This sequence comes from Casimicrobiaceae bacterium, assembly GCA_955652025.1. Classification (GTDB taxonomy): domain Bacteria; phylum Pseudomonadota; class Gammaproteobacteria; order Burkholderiales; family Casimicrobiaceae; genus VBCG01. Next base: position 718 of record CATPAO010000075.1, on the reverse strand, counting down.
CTCGAGCCAATGCTGCGCCATCGCCGCCGGGTCTTCCGAGAAAATGGTCACCGCCTGCATATCGCCTTGCTTCAGGCGTACGCAGTGGCCGTCCTTGATGTCGATCGCGGGAATGATCTGCATGGCAGCGCGCTACGGCGAGCCTGTCGCCCTAGGCGGTGGCGAAAGTGCGAAAAGTCAGGCGCGTCCGTCCCAGACGACGAAGTTGGCGAGCAGCCGGAGTCCGGCGTGGTGACTTTTCTCCGGATGGAACTGCACGGCAAAGATATTAGCCCGCGCTATTGCGCAAGTAAACGGCATTGGGTAGGCGGCGGTTCCCGCCTCGACTTGCGGGTCGGCCGGAGCAGGATGGTAACTGTGCGCGAAATAGAAGCGCGTCCCATCCGCGATGCCCGCCCAGAGCGGATGTGCGCGCGCCTGGCGTACCGGGCTCCAGCCCATGTGCGGCACCTTGAGGCGTTCACCATCCACCAGCATCGCCTCGTCGCGAAAGCGGACGACCTGGCCTGCTACCACGCCCAGCGCGCGAGTGGGCCCTTCCTCGCTAGCATCGAATAGCATTTGCAGGCCCAGGCAGATGCCGAGAAACGGCCGATCGCGGACGACCTCCAGCACGACGTCGCGGAGCCCACTTTCCTCCAGCGCGCGGATGCAATCGGGCATAGCGCTCTGGCCCGGCAGCACGACGCGACCGGCTCCTCCGATGACGGTCGGGTCG
>CATPAO010000074.1 GCA_955652025.1 Casimicrobiaceae bacterium | reverse complement strand
GTTGAGCGCCGGGGAATTGGGCGGGCTCACGTCGGCCGAGCCGTTCTGCACCAGCGGTATCGAGACCTGCTGGCCGCCGACGGTCAGCTTGTTGTCGTCGAGCGTGTTCTGAAAGCGAAACGAGAACGTGATGTTTTCCGCTGCGCCGCCGTCGTTGCTGATGTGAATCTCGTACAGCGCGTTCGGGTCGAGCTTGAAGAAGTTCGGACCGCCGTAGGTGCTCTGGATCGGCACGTAGTCCGCGACGAGCGTCACATAGGCGTCGCGTCCCGGCTCGTAGCTTCGGAACATGTAGAAGTCGGTGCCATCCGTTTGCGGTTGCGTCGCGATGAACGGCGCTTCGCGGTGGCTCGACGCCTCAACCGGCATCGACCACGGCGCCGCGAGTGCCGCGGCGATCGACGCGCCGACGAGCGCGCGGGAGTACGGAATCGGGGCGAACATGGATGCACCTCCACTTGGGGAAAAGACGGGAGCGACGCGTCGACGAAAAGCCGAAAGCGCCGGCCGTGCCCCGATATACGCGCAGTCCGCGCATCCGGATGCAGAGGCGCGCCTTTAAGTCCCGGTTAAGCCGCCGCGGCTAGAATGCGGCGACGCCCATGCACGTCTCGGACGGACGCGATGCGGATTCTGTTGGTCGAGGACGACGCGATGATCGGCAAGACGCTGCAGCAGGCGCTGCAGCAGGACGGTTACGCGGTCGACTGGGTTACCGATGGTCAGGCCGGCCGTCTTGCGCTCGACACGGCGAGCGACGCGTACGCGTTGGTCCTGCTGGACCTCGGCCTGCCGAAAAAAAGCGGCCTCGACCTCCTTAAAGAGCTGCGGCGTGCCGGCAACAAGGTGCGGGTGCTGATCGTCACCGCGCGCGACGCCGTTGCCGACCGCGTCGCGGGTCTCGACGCCGGCGCCGACGACTACCTGACCAAACCGTTCAGCCTGGACGAATTGCAGGCGCGGATGCGGGCGCTCCTTCGTCGCGACGTCGCGCGCGAGGACAACGTCCTGCGTCACAGGACACTTGCGCTCGACACCGCGGCGCGCACGGTTTCGCACGAGGGTAAGCCGGTCGACCTGTCGGCGCGCGAATTCGCGCTGCTGGCGGCGTTGCTCGAACGTCCCGGCGCCGCGCTATCGAAGGCCCAACTGGAGGAGCGCATCTACCGGTGGGGCGAGGAAGTCGAGAGCAACGCCGTCGAGGTGCACGTCCATCATCTGCGCAAGAAGCTCGGACCCGACGCGATCCGCACGATTCGCGGCGTCGGTTACGCGTTGACATGATGCGAGCGGAGTATCGATGAGCGCCGCCGGGCCTCGGCCTCCTTGGATGTGCGAACAGAATCGTTGCGGCGGGAGTCGGCCTCGTGTGCCGACTCGCATTGGCCGTCGATCCCCGCGTTGCGGGGCCCCTCGCCGGCTGCTCGCGTCACTACCCCGCGGTGCGAATTGCTCCCCCTCTGGGGGCAGCGCGGCGGTGCGAGCCGCAAGCGTGGGGGTCCACCAATGACGTCGATCCGGCGAACGCTTCTATTCTGGCTGCTTGCGGGACTGATCGCGATCGGCGCGCTCGCGAGCGGGGCGACCTACATCGCGGCGCGCTACGAAGTGGGCGAGCTCCTCGATTTGCAGTTGAAGCAGCTCGCGTATTCGACACGGATCGACGACCTGCTGCGCGGACGCCAGCCGGGCTTCGATCCCCGCTCGGCCGCTGCGGGTGAAGGGGTTACCGAGCTCGTGACGCAGATCTGGGATCACGATGGCGTGCTCGTCTATTGGTCGCAGCCGGGGACCGGACTGCCGATACCGGCGACGCCCGGCTACGCGACCGTGCACCGGAACGATCGAGACTGGCGCGTGTACACGCTGGTGCAAGGCTCGCACGCACTGCAGGTCGCACAAGCGCAGGACGAGCGCGAAGCGATCGCCACCAACACCGCGGTGCGCGCACTGCTGCCGTTCGTCGTGCTCCTGCCGTTGTTCGGCGCACTGATTTGGTTTGCGGTCGGAAGGGGATTGCGGCCGCTCTACGCGATGTCGCGCGCGGTGGCGAAGCGCCGTCCCGACGCGCTCGCGCCGCTCACCGAACGCGCAATGCCGGAGGAACTGCAGCCGCTCGCGGTGAGCTTGAACGACCTCTTGTCGCGCCTTGATGCGGCGCTCTCCGCGCAGCGCCGCTTCACCGCCGAGGCCGCCCACGAATTGCGTACGCCATTGGCCGCGCTGAAGCTGCAGCTCGACGTCGCGCGCCGGGCAAGTGACGGCTCGGCCCGCGCCGCCGCCTTCGGCGATCTCGATGCGGGCGTCGCGCGCGCCTCGCACTTGGTCGAGCAATTGTTGACGCTTGCACGTATCGAGCCCGGGGCGCTCGCGACCCGCGCCGCCGACTGCGATCTTGTCGCGCTGGCCAAGGAAGCGATCGTGGCGCGCGGCGGGTTGGCCGCGAACAAAGGAGTCGACCTCGGCCTCGCGCGCGAGGCGCCGGTGCGCGTGCGCGGCGACTCCGCCAGTCTGTCGACGCTGCTGTCCAACTTGCTCGACAACGCGCTTCGGTATACGCCGCCCGGCGGACGCGTCGACGTCGCCGTCGAGGACGAAGACGGCGCGGCGGTGCTCACAGTGGCTGACACCGGTCCGGGCATCCCGGCGGAAGAGCGCGAGCGCGTGTTCGATCGTTTCTATCGCGGCTCCGGCAACAGCGAGCCCGGCAGCGGGCTGGGGCTGTCGATCGTTAAGCGGATCGCCGACGCGCACCAGGCCGCGATCTCGCTCCGCGATCCGGAGCAGGGCAGCGGACTCGTCGTGACGGTCCGCTTTCCGTCGCCGACCGCCTAATCAGTTGCCGACAACGCGCCGAGAATTTCCACGCTGGCCGACGTTCCGATGCGATCGGCGCCGGCGGCGATCATCGCGCGCACATCGGGAAGCGTGCGGATACCGCCCGAGGCTTTGACGCCGAAATCCGGTCCGACCGCTGTGCGCAGCAATCGGACGTCGGCAATCGTGGCGCCGCCCGCGGCGTGGAATCCCGTCGATGTCTTGACGAACGACGCGCCGGCGTCGCGTGTCAGCCGGCAGGCGAGAAGTTTTTCGCTATCGGTGAGCGCGCCGGTCTCGAGAATCACTTTTACCGGGATACCGGGCACTTCGCGCACGACCGCTTCAATTTCGTCGGCTGCCACCTTTGCGTTTCCACTTTTGAGTGCGCCGAAATTCAGGACCATGTCGATTTCGCGCGCGCCTTCCGCAACGGCCAACACGGCGCCGCGCGCCTTGACGTCCCTCCGGTCGCATCCGTGCGGAAAGCCGATGACCGACACCACCGACGCGTCGGCGCCCGCGAGCGCTTCGACTGCGAGCGCGACCCCATACGGCTGCACGCAATAGAAACCGATCCGCCACTGGCGCACGACATCCGCACCAGCGCGGATGTCGCGTTCGGTCGCCTCGGGCTTCAGCACGGAGTGATCGATCATCCGCGCCAGCTCGTTCCTCGTCATGGCGCCCCCTTGGCAGCGAGAGCGCGCTCGATACGGTCGGCCAGATATCGATCGAGTGCCGACGCGGTCGTGAACTCCGGCGTCGTGTCGGGAACGCCGAGGAAGTAGACCGCCAGCTGTGGTCTGTCGTCCGCCACCGCACTCGCGGACGCGTAGAACCGGATCTCCGTGCGTGGAAAGTCTCCGAACTGTTGGCGCGACGCGCGCACGTCAACACCCCTGTCGATCTTCGTTGTCGCCAACAACGTCTGCTTGTGGTCGCTGAACGGATCGCTGCCAATGACGCCAACCCACGGAAACGCGTTGCCGTCGGCGACGATGCGGACCACGACCGTGGTTGTCGCCTCGTCCGCGCCACGCAAGACGCCCCAGGCAAGCGCGACGCCCGGCACGCTGTAAACGTCGGCGCTGCCATGAACTTGCTGCGACGACTCCGCCGCGACGCTCGGCATGCGGGGGTCGATCGCGAGACCCAGGAAAACAAAGCACGTCGCGGCGATGCGGGATACGCACGCGCGCTTCATGGCGCGGGGTTTCGAGCGTCGGATTGCACGGGAAGCAATATCGCGGCGTCGGCAGCGAAGCGCACCGTCACCGGGGTGCCGTCCTGGAGCTGCGCCGCCGGTCCCGCGTTGAAGCGCGCGACCTGCAGTGTCTGGCCGTTCCAGCGCACCAGATACTCGATCTTGTCGCCGAGAAACGTGCTCGAAAGCACCGTCGCATCGCGCGGACCGTCGTCGCGTATCAATTCGATCGCTTCCGGCCGCAGTGCGATCTGCACCTGCTCCCCCGGCTCGGCGCGGGTCGACGTGGCGCGCGTTACGATCTCGCCGTGGGGCAGCGCGACTCTCGCCGTATCCCCGTCGAACGCGAGCGCGCGGCCCGCGATCAGGTTCACGCGGCCGACGAATTGCGCGACGAATTCCGTTTCCGGGCGGTGGTACAAATCGGCCGCGGTCCCGACCTGCACGACGTTGCCGTGGTTCATCACCGCGATCCGATCCGACACCGCCATCGCCTCTTCCTGATCATGTGTGACGTACACGGTCGTGATCGAGAGCCGCCGTTGCAGATCGCGAATTTCGCGCCGCATTTGCACGCGCAGCTTGGCGTCGAGATTGGAGAGCGGTTCGTCGAACAACAGGACGCGCGGCCGGATCACGATCGCGCGTGCCAGCGCGACGCGCTGCTGCTCGCCGCCCGAGAGCTGCGCCGGGAACTGCTGCTCGTGGCCCGCCAGTCCGACGAGCGCAAGGACTTCGCCGACGGCGCTTGCAATCTTCGGCGCCGGCTCGCCGCGCACGCGGAGCCCGTAAGCGACGTTTTCGAAAATCGTCAGGTGCGGAAACAACGCGTAATTCTGGAACACGAAGCCGATGTTGCGCCGATTGGCTGGCGTCCCGGTCACCTCTTCGCCGCCGAAGCGGATGCTGCCGGCGTCGGGCCGTTCGAATCCGGCGATCATCCGCAGCGTCGTCGTCTTGCCGCAGCCGGATGGACCGAGCAGCGTCAGAAACTCGCCGGCCGGCACCCGCAATGTGACGTCGCGCGCCGCATAGACCTCGCCCCTCACGCGATGCGCGAAGCGCTTGGACACGCGGTCGACGTCGACACCCATCGCTGCGGTGGTCATACGGCTATCCTCCGAGAAGGCTGACCATCGGCGCGGCACCGGGCGCGCGGAGCAATCGCAGCACGCGGCTCACCGCGGCGATGACGACAAACACGATCACGACCACCAGCACCGAGAACGCGGCCGCGGGCCCGAGCGAGAGCTCCGTGATGTTCTCCAGGATCCTCACCGTGATAAGCGTCCACCCGATCGACACCAGGAAGATCGTCGCGCTGATCGCGGTCATCGAGCGGATGAACACGATGCCGAGGCCAGCGAAGAACGCCGGCATGATCAACGGCAGCGTGATACGCCGAAACGTCGTCCCGCTGCGCGCGCCGAGCCCCTGCGACGCTTCCTCGAGGCTCGGGTCGATTTGTTGCAGCAGCGCGACCGTCGCGCGGATTCCGGTCGGCCCGTAGCGAAATACGTAGCACGCGATAATGATCAGCGCGGTGCCGGTCAATACCAGCGGCCGATCGTTGAACGCAATGAGGTAGGCGATGCCGACGATCGTGCCGGGCAGCGCATAGTTGATCATCGAGACGGCCTCCATCGTGCGCTGGCCGGGAAACCGGTGCCGCGTTACGAGATAACCGAGCACGATCCCGTACAGGCCGCCCAATGGCATGCTGATGCCGGCGATGATCAGCGTGTCGCGGATCGCCTTCCAGCCGTCGGTGAAAATTGTCCGGTAGTGCGAAAGTGTCGGCGTGTGGTTGGCACCCAGCGCGACGACCAGCGATGCGTACAGGAGCAACGCGTAGAAATACAGGACGATGACGGCGATTGCCGCCGCGACGGCGAGGAGCGCGATGCGGCCGCCGGGCGAGATGCTGTCGAATGGCGTCTGGCCGGCGCCTTTGCCCGTGATCGTGACGTAGTAACGCCGCCCCACCCAATAACGTTGCAGCAGGAAAACGGTGAGCGCCGGCACGAGCAATGCGAACGACAGCACGGCACCACCGCGCAAGTCGAACAACCCGGTGATTTGCAAATACGCTTGCGTCGGCAACACTGGGAAGCTGTTGCCGGCGAGAATCAGCGGCGTCGCGAAATCAGCGAGCGAAGCGGCAAACAGGAGCAGGAAGGCGTTTGCGATCCCTGGTGCGCACAGTGGAAGCGTCACCGTCCGAAAAACGCGGGCGCGCGATGCGCCCAAGCTTTGCGCCATGCCTTCGATGTTGGAATCGATCGCGGCGAGGATCGGGCGAAGCGTCAGGCACGCGATCGGAAAATACGTGAGCGCCTCGGAAAAGAGCGTCGCGCCGAGGCCGTAGACGCTGAATCCCTTGATGCCGAACACGCCGTAGGTCAGGAGCCCGCGCGGTCCGAACGAAAAGATCAACGCGATCGCCGTGGTGAACGGCGGCGAAACGAGCGGCAACAGCACGCTCGCGTCGATTGCCGTGACGACGCAGCGCGGCAGCCGGCAGCGCGCCGCGGCGAACGCGAACAGGAATCCCGCCAGAGTCCCGACGACGCCGACCAAGAATGCCAACAGGAGGCTGTTCCAGAACGCGCGAAGCTGATGCCGATCGGTCAGCAGCGCAGCGACAGCGGGAAGATCGATGCCACCGCCGCCGCTTACCATGCGCGCGAACAGCATCGTCAGCGGATAGACGACGAACAGTGCCAACAGCAGCCACAACACCGCCACTGTCACGCCGACCGCGACGTCTCTGTGCGGTGCGGCGGCATCGCCATGACGGTGAGGACCCTGCACTAGGGATTCAGAACTTCGGCGACCCAGCGATCGACGATCCGCTTGCGATTCGCGCCGGCGTAGTCGGCGTCGATCGGAAATATCTTCGCCCCCTTCAGCACCTCGGCCAGGCTCGGCTCCAGCGCCACGTCGGGATGTGCGGGGACGAAGTTGATCTTGTATTTCGCGAATAGTCCCTGCATCGCCGGCGACGTCGCCCAATCGATCAGCTTCTTCGCCTCCACCGGGTTTTTCGCACCCTTGATCAGCGCGATTCCCTCGGCCGCCGTGCCGATGCCTTCGCGCGGGAAGCTGATCGTCACGTCATAGCCCTTGGCCTTCGTGTCGAGCGCGTCGACGATGAAAAATATGCCGCCGCCGGCCTGACCGAGACCGACGGGAAGCGTTCCGCCGCCGCCGCTCTTGGTATAGAGCTGCACTTGCGGCCGCAGCCTTTTCATATAGTCGAACGCCTTGGCCTCGTCGCGACCATTGACCTCGAGCACCGAAAATATCCGCGTGACCGCCGTGCCGGACGTCCGCGCGTCGGCCATCTGCAGCATGTTCTTGTACGCCGGATTCAGGAGGTCGTTCCACGAGGCCGGCGCCTTGAGGGCATTTTCCTTCAAGAATTTCTCGTTCGTCATGAACACCAGCGGATCGTCGGCGATCGCAACCCATTGCCCGTCCGGCTGCTTGAAGCGCGGCGGCAGCTTCGCGAAAGACGCGGGCTTGTACGGCTCGAACACTCCCTCGGCGATGCCGGCTGCGAATGTCTCGACCGGGCCGCCGAACAGCACGTCGACGCGGGGATTGTTCTTTTCGGCCATCACACGCGCAAGCGCTTCGCCGGACGAAAAGCGAATGAAGTTGACCTTGATGCCGGTCGCTTTTTCGAATTCCTCGAACATCGGCCGCGCCCAGTTCTCGGGCCAGATCGAATACGCATTCAACGTGTCCGCGGCGATCGCCGGCGCGGCGCCCAGTGCGAGGCACGACACCAGGAGAGGCGCGGCGACACGAAGCGTCCGGCAGGCCCAAAGTGCGGCGACGGTCATGGCATTTCCTCCGATCGTGGCGGCCAATATCGGTCTTGGCTTTGTCTGGCCCCTCGCAAGCGCGCCGGAACCCACGGCATTCTCGCCGCGAACGTCGGCCGTAGCAACTTGCACCGACTCTTAAGCGTCGGTTAAGCCGCGAACCTTATATTCCAACGTGCCTGCCCGGCATCCGGGCGTCATCCCTATCAGGAGTGGCACGATGCAACTTTCCAGGATTTCCTACGCACTGGCTGCGGCCGGCATCGGCGCCGCGCTCGCCACCGGTTACATGCGATTCGACGGCACGCCGTTTGCCGACGCACGCGCGGCGGTGACGGCACCCGCGGCCCCTCCCGCCGTTTCCAGTACCGCCGCGGCGCGCTTGCCCGATTTCACCGCGTTGGTCGAGAAGGCCGGCGGCGCCGTCGTCAACATCAGTGTCATCGGCAAGACCAAGGTCGCGGGCTTCGACCCGGACGACGTCGACCCGGACAGCCCGCTCGGCGAATTTTTCAAACGCTTCGGCGCGCCGAACATGCAACCGCGCTCGGTGCCGTCGCAGGGCCTGGGTTCCGGCTTCATCGTGAGCCCCGACGGCTACATCGTCACCAATGCGCACGTCATCGACGGCGCGACCGAAGTGACGGTCAAGCTGACCGACCGCCGCGAGTTCACCGCGAAAGTCGTCGGCTCCGACAAGCGCACCGACGTCGCGCTGATCAAGATCGACGCGAAGAATCTTCCGGCGCTCGACCTCTCGGCGCCGCCCGGCGTCAGGCAAGGTGAATGGGTGATCGCGATCGGCTCGCCATTCGGCTTCGAGAACAGCGTGTCGGCCGGCATCGTGAGCGGCGTGCATCGTGCGCTGCCGGGCGGCCAGATGACACCGTTCATCCAGACCGACGTCGCGGTGAATCCCGGCAACTCCGGCGGCCCGCTGCTCAACACGGCCGGACAAGTCGTCGGCGTCAATTCGCAGATCTACAGTCGCTCGGGTGGATTCATGGGATTGTCGTTCGCGATACCGGCGGACGTCGCGGCCAAGGTCGCCGATCAACTGAAGACGCACGGCAAAGTGAGCCATGGCCGGCTCGGTGTCGGCATCCAGCCGCTCGACCAATCGCTCGCGCAAAGCTTCGGCTTGCCGGATTCGGGCGGCGCGCTCGTCGGCACCGTCGAGAAGGGGAGCCCGGCGGAAAAGGCGGGCATCAAGACCGGCGACGTGATCCGCAAGATCGACGGTGTCGCGATGAACGACAGCACCGACGTCACGAGCCGGATCGGCAACGCGGCGCCCGGCGCCAAGATCGCGATCGAGGTTTGGCGCGATGGCAGGCCCGCGACGGTCAACGCGACCGTCGGCACGTTCGACGACGATAAGGTCGCGAAGGCGGACGACGGAAAGCAGGACAAGGGCCGGCTCGGTCTCGCATTGCGTCCGCTGACGCCGGACGAAAAGAAGGAAGTCGGCCACGACGGCCTGGTCGTCGAAAATGCGACCGGACCCGCGGCGCGGGCCGGCATTCAGCCCGGCGACCTGGTCGTCGGTGTCGGTACGACGAAAGTGACGACGCTCGACGAGCTCAAGAAGCACGTCGACAAGGCGGGCAAGAGCATCGCGCTTTTGATCGAGCGTGACGGGCGGCAGATCTACGTGCCGATTCGATTGTCGTAGGCTACGCGCGGGCGGGGCTCGGGACTCCAAACCCTGATCGACGCCGACAGCAGCGTGTAGGCAACGCGGCCGCGGGAGATACCCGCGGCCGTTTTGTTTTGTAGCCCGGAGTAGGCTCGAACCAGATTCTCGATTTCGATTCACGCGCCGTTCAAAGTGGGCAACAATGCGGCCGACGCCGTTTTGGGAGTGCGCATGAAAAATGTCCGTATCGCGCTCGCCGCGGGTTTGTTCCTTCTTGTCGCACCGGTTGCACCTTCGGCGACCGCGCAGAACTGGCCGGCGAGGCCGGTCAAGCTGATCGCCGTTTTTCCGCCGGGCGGCTCCGTCGATCAGGTCGCGCGCCTCCTCGCGCAACAATTGACGCAACAGACGGGCCAGCCAGTCATCGTCGAGAATCGCGGCGGCGCCTCCGGCTCCATCGGCACCGCCCTCCTCGCGAAAGCGGAACCCGACGGCTACACGCTGGGCGTGGTGTTCGACACCCATGCCGTGAACCCGTCGCTGATTCCGAACCTGCCCTTCGACACGACGCGCGACCTCACGCCCGTCATGCTGATCGGAAAAGGAGGCATGGCGTTGGTGACGCATCCGAGTCAACCGTACAAATCGTTCCGCGATGTCGTCGCCGCGGCAAGAACGAAGCCGGGCAGCGTCGCCTTCGGCACGATCGGCGCGGGAAGCCTCGGTCACCTGGCGATGACGCAGCTCGGCAATCAACTGGGTGTCGAGTTCAACCACATCCCGTACCGCGGCGGCGGCCCGCTCATGAACGACGCGATCGGGAACCAGGTTCCGCTCGCCATCGGCTCGGTATTCCTGGTGAGCCCATACGTCGTCGCCGGTCAATTGCGCGCCATCGCCGTGACCTCTGCCAAGGCCGATCCCAAGCTTCCCGGCGCCGAGCCGATCGCCAATCAAGGTGCGCCGGGCTTCGAAGCCTATACGTGGTGGGGCGTATTCGGTCCCGCGAACATGCCTCCGGTGCTCGCCAAAAGCGTCTACGACGAGTTGGCGAAAGCGGTCAAGTCGCCAGCCGTCGCGGAAAAGCTTTCGGCGCAGGGAATGGACGTGCTCGGCGCGCCGCCCGACCAACTCGACGCTTTCGTGCGCAACGAAATCCTGCGCTGGTCCAAGACCGTCAAGGACAACCACATCAAGTCCGGCGACTGATTCTCGGGACCTCGACCCATGTCCGCCCCCGCTTGCCAGCGGACGCTCACCTTCCTGTTCACCGACATCGAAGGCAGCACGCCGCTGTGGGACAAAAATCCCGCCGCGATGCGGGCCGCCACGGAGCGGCACAATGCGCTTCTGCGTCGCGCGATAGATGCGCGAGGCGGCGAGGCGTTTCGCGTCGTCGGCGATGCGTTCTGCGTCGCGTTCGCCGACGCCGATTCGGCCGTGCTGGCCACGATCGACGCGCAGCGCGCGCTCGCGAACGAACGCTGGGACGGCGCGACGATCCGCGTGCGCATGGGTCTGCATTCGGGTACCGCGGAAAGCGCCACCGATGAGGTCTTCCGCGGTCCCACGCTGGCGCGCGCCGCACGGGTGATGGCGGCCGCGCACGGCGGGCAGATCCTCGTCACGGCCTCGACGATCGCGCTCCTCGAAGCGAAATCGCCTGCGGGCGCATCGTGGCGCGACTTGGGCGACCACACGCTCCGCGGGTTCGCGCGACCGGAACGTCTCTACCAGCTCGTCGCGCCCGGATTACGCGCCGCGTTTCCGCCGATCCACACGCGCGAAGCGCTTCGCACGAATCTGCCGCCGGCGCTGTCGAGCTTCGTCGGCCGCGACCGCGCCCTCGCCGAGACGAGGGCGCATGCGCGCGGATCGCGGATGGTCACGTTGACCGGATCGGGAGGGACCGGGAAGACGCGCCTGATGCTCGAAGCCGCCCCGGCGCTGCAGGACACGTTCCCCGACGGCGTGTGGTTGGTCGAGCTCGCCTCGCTTGCCGATCCGGCGCAAATGGCGCAGTCGATCGCCGCGGCGCTCGGCACGCGCGCGGAAGGCGATGTCCCGGCGCTGGCGCAAGTCGAAGGGACGCTCGCCGGAAAGCGCAGTCTCTTGTTGCTCGACAACTGCGAACACATCGTCGACGAAGCGGCGCGAATCGCGGAGGCGCTGCTACGCGCGCTGCCCGAGCTCCACATTCTCGCCACGAGCCGCGAGGCGCTCGGCGTCGAGGGCGAGTTCGTCTATCGCGTACCGTCGCTGACGTTGCCCGCCGCCGATGCGGCGGCGACTTTGCGAACGGCCATGGAGAGCGAGGTCGTTCAATTGTTCGCGGAACGCGCGAAGACGGTCGTTGCCGATTTTGCGCTCTCGGAACGTAACGCGGACGCCGTCGCGCAAATCTGCCGGCGACTCGACGGCATCCCGCTGGCGCTCGAGTTGGCGGCCGCGCGAATGACTGCGCTTTCGGTCGGCGAATTGGCAACGCGCCTCGACGACCGCTTCCGGTTGCTGACCGGGGGACGGCGCACTGCGCTACCGAGGCAGCGAACGTTGCGCGCCCTCGTGGACTGGAGCTATGACCTCTTGTCCGGTGACGAGCGCGCCGTGCTGATGAACGTCGCGACATTCGCCGGTGGATTCACGCTGGACGCCGCCCTCCATGTTTGCGCAACCTCGGCGCTAGGCGAATCCACGGTGCTCGACGCGATTGGGCGCCTGGTCGACAAATCGCTGCTCGTCGCGGACCACGACCGCAACGCCGAAACGCGTTACCGGATGCTCGAAACGATTCGCCAGTATGCGGCCGAGAAATTGGTCGAGGCGGATCGCGCAGATGCCGCCCGGCGGTGTCATTTCGCGTATTTCCTCGACCTCGCCGAACGCGCGGAGCCGGAGCTCCGCCGCCCGACGGTGCTGGAATGGCTCGACCGGTTGGAGGCCGAGCACGACAACCTGCGCGCCGCGCTCGATTGGGCGGCTGACGCGGACCCACAGGGCTACGCCCGTCTCGCCGGCTCGCTGCACGAGTTCTGGGACATGCGCGGACACTTCATCGAAGGATTCGAGCGACTCGAACGTGCGGTGTCGATTCATCAGGCCGAGGATCCGGCTCGCCTCAAGGCGCTGCTCGGAACGGGTGCCCTCTCGTATCGCCTGGACAAGCGGCAATACAGCGCCGACTTGCTGGATGCCACGGCGGCGCTTGCGCGCCGCCTCTTGGACAGGCGCCGCGAAGCCGAGGCGACGCTATGGCGCGCGTGCGCGCTCGATGCGGAGGGGCCCGCTTTCATCGCGTCGATGGCCGAGAAGGGCCTCGCCCTTTCACGGTCGATCGACCACGCGTGGGGCATCGGCTTCGCCATGTGGCACTTCGCTCTCGCCGAGATGCTGCGAGGCCGCCCGGCGGAGGGACAACGACTGTTTCTGGAAAGCGCGTCGCATTTCGATCGCGGCGGCTGCGTGGTGATGCAGGCGCTGGCGCGGACGTGGGCGGGACAGTGCGCGGTCGACCGCTTCGCCTTCGACGAAGCGCGAACGCTGCTCAACGAAGCGTTGGCCGAGCACCGCCGGCTCGGCAACGTACATGACGCGGGCACCGCGCTGCGCGCGCTCGCCAAGCTCGACCTCAATGCCGGGGATCTCGCGGCGGCGTTACGTGCGAGCGAGGAAAGCGCGACGATCTTCCGCGCGCTGCACGATCCCAATTGCGGCGCGCGCTCGACGCTCGTTCAATCCGAGGTGCTGCACGCGATGGGCGATCATCGGCTTGCGCTTCGCCATGCGGAGGAATCGGCGGCGGTGCAGGCGCAGCTCGGGTTTCATCACAACCGGGCGGGCGCATTGTGGCTCGCGGGACGCAGCTACGAGGCGGGCGGCGATCGCGCGGCGGCGACGCGCGGGTATTTCGAGGGTCTGCGCGAGGTCGTGCAAGCGTCGCAAGATACCTTCCTGCCGGGTTTGCTCGAGGCCATCGCCGGTACGCATCCGGGGGCGTCCGTCGCGCCGCGCCTTCTCGGCGCTGCGGCGGCGATGCGCGAAGCGCGCAATGCGCCTGTGTTCCCTTCCGAGCGCGCCGACGTCGATCGCTGGCGCGCATCGGTGCGCGTCGCGCACGGTGCGGCGTTCGAGCGCGAGTACGAATCCGGGCGCGCAATGACGCGCGACGATGCCGCCGCGGCCGCACTGGCGCTCGAGCGTCGCACTGCCTGACGTTGGGGTCGCCTATCGACGCGTTTCCGCGAGCAGCGCCGAAACCGATTTCGTGACGCGCTCCAAATAGGCCGCGCCGAAAAGGTTCAGGTGATTGAGCAGGTGGTAGAGGTTGTGGAGCCGGCGGCGCAGCGGATAACCGACGTCGACCTTCCAGGCGTCGTTGTACGCGCGATAGAACTCCGCATCGAATCCGCCGAACAGCTCGGTCATCGCAAGGTCGGCCTCGCGATCGCCGACGTAGACGGCAGGATCGAAGATGACGGGTTCGCTGCCCGCAAGCGTTCCCGCGTTGCCCGACCACAGATCGCCGTGCAGGAGCGACGGCGCCGGATCGTGGCCGCGCAGCAGCGACGGCAGCGCGGCGCGTAATCGTTCGCCATCGCGCCCTATCGGGTGTCCGCGTTTGGCGGCCAGCGCGAACTGTGGCGCCAGACGGCAGTCGCGAAAGAACGCGCACCAATCGTCGCTCCAGCCATTGATTTGCGGCGTGCCACCGATCCAATTGCCGCGCCGCCAGCCGAAGCGGTCCCCGCCGACGCCGATCGGCGGCTTCGCCCGATGCAATGCGGCAAGCGCGCGGCCCAACGCGGCGCCGCCGCGTCGCGGCTCGATGTCGAGCCATGACAGCGCGAGGAACGCCGTTCCTTCGCAAGATCCCTCGGCGATCACGTCGGGGACGCGAATGGCGCTCGCACCGGCGAGCGCGCGCAGGCCGTCGGCTTCCGCGGGCGCCATGTCCGCATGGTCTCCCGTCGCCGCTTTGACGAAATAGCGCATTGCGTGAGTGCGTAGCGACCAGCTCGAGCCCCAGTCGCTCACCGCGACGCAGCGCCAATCGGGCGCGCCGGTCACGCCGAGCGCGCGCCCGACAGCGAGTTGCCAGGAGGTTTGCGTCAATGTCGAAGCGAGTCGATGCCGCGCGCGACGCCGTCCAGCGTCAGCGGAAACATCCGCGGCCCGAGCGCCTGCAGGATGAGCTGCGTCGAGCGCGTGTATTCCCAGCCGCGCGCCGGCTCGGGATTCCACCAGATCGCCTTGCGGAAATGCTCGAATATTCGCGTGAGCCAGTTGAGCCCCGGCTCGTCGTTCATGTACTCGACGCTGCCGCCAGTCTGCGTGAGCTCGTACGGGCTCATCGCCGCGTCGCCGACGAAAATGACCCGCCAGTCCGGACCGTAAGTGCGGATCAGCTCGAGCGTGCCCAATCGCTCGTTGCGCCGGCGCAGATTGTCGCGCCACACGTGATCGTAGACGCAGTTGTGGAAATAGAAAGACTCGAGATGGCGGAATTCCGATTTTGCCGCCGAAAACAGCTCCTCGCAGACTTGCACGTGCGGGTCCATCGAGCCGCCCGCGTCGAGGAACAAGAGCACCTTCACGCGATTGCGCCGCTCGGGCTGCAGGCGCAAATCGAGGTAGCCCGCATTGCGCGCCGTCCCCTCGATCGTGCCGTCCTGGTCGAGCT
>CATPAO010000073.1 GCA_955652025.1 Casimicrobiaceae bacterium | reverse complement strand
GATTGATCTCCGTCGTGCCGACGCGCGGCGTGGTTCGACGCGTGCCGCTCGTGTTCGACGTCAACGGCACGCTCGCGCCGGCGATGGCGGTGGAGATGCTTCGGGTCGCGCAGGGCGCGCCTGCGCTGCGGCTCGCAACGCGCGGCGCGTCCGTCACCCACATCGCGGCCGGAGACTGGAGCACCCCGACCGAGCGTGACGGCGCGGTTCGCGTTTATTACTCACATCACGATGACCGACGCTATGTGTCGGCAGTCGACGTGCTCGAGGGAAGGGCCGATCCGGCAGGCCTCCAGCGGAAGCTCGTTCTGATCGGCACCAACGGATTGGGGCTCGTCGATGACCAGACCACGCCGCTCGGCGAAGCGATCCCCGGCATCGAAGTGCAAGCGCAACTGCTGGAGAATCTGGTCGATCATGCGCTGCTGCAACGTCCGATTTGGGCGCGCCCGTTGGAGTTGGCGTTATTCCTATCGATGGGCGCGCTGCTTCTCTTCGCTACGCCGCGCCTGCTGCCTCGCAACTCGGCGCTGCTTGCGCTTGGCTGTGTCGTCGTTTTGGCCGGGGCCGGTTTCGCAGCATTTCGCTTGCAGCGCGTGCTGTTCGATGCGGCCACGCCCGCGCTCGCGTTGATCGTGCTCTTCGGCGTGCTGCTCGGATTGGCGCTCCGCGAGGCGACACGGCAGAAGACGCGGCTCGAGCGTCTGGTGCGGACGACGCGCGAGCAATCGGCGCGCATGTCGGGCGAGCTCGAGGCGGCGCAACGCGTGCAAACTGCCATGCTGCCGCCCATCGATCTGCTACGCGACGATCACCGTGTCGAGCTTGCCGCGGCGATGCTGCCGGCGCGCGAGGTCGGTGGCGATCTTTACGACTTTTACCCGCTCGATGGCAATCGGCTGCTGTTTCTCATCGGCGACGTCGCCGGCAAGGGACTTTCCGCGAGCATTTTCATGGCGGTCGGCAAGGCGTTGTACAAGAGTGTCGCGCTGCGCGCCCACGACCCCGACGTCGGTGTGTTGATGTCGTCAGCTAATGTCGAAATCTCGCGCGACAATCCCGAGATGCTCTTCGTCACCGCGTTCGTGGGGATCGTCGATCTCGAGACGGGCGAGCTCGCGTATTGCAATGCAGGCCATGAGAATCCGTATTTGCTGCCACAGGGCCACGGACCGCTCGCGCGCATCGAGGATGGCGACGGGCCGCCGCTGTGCGCGGTCGACGCTTTCGCCTACCGTGAAGCGCGACGCCGGATGCATCCCGGCGAAACGCTTTGCCTGGTCACCGACGGTTTGGTGGACACGTGGAACGCGACGGGCGAATTGTTCGGCCGCCCGCGCATCGAAGCACGTCTTGTGGAGCTTGCGGGACAGCGCGCATCGCCAAGAACCATCGTCGATAGGCTCTGCGCGGACGCGAACGCCTTCGCCGCCGGCATCGACGCGCCCGACGACCTCACGATACTGGCATTGCGATGGAACGGCCCGCGCGGGGCGCTCGCTGCGAGCGGCGTCTAAAGAGCCGCTGTGCGCGTCAACGCACGAAGATTTCCACGCGGCGGTTGCGCGGCTGGGCGACGCCGTCGGGTGTCGGGACGAAGGGCTCGCGCTTGCCCCGCCCGAATGCCGCGATGTTTCCCGGCGCGATGCCGCGGCGGATCAATTCGGCGCGGATGATGTCGGCCCGCTGGCGCGCGAGCGCATCGTTGACCTGGTCGCTGCCGAGAGCGTCAGTGTGGCCGATCACGACGACATCCGGCACCGGCCGCCGCGCGATCTCCGAAAATACGGCGTCGACGATTTGCTTGGATTCTTCGGTGAGCTCGTCCCGGCCTTCGAGGAAATACAGCGTGAACGCGGCCGGGCGTGCCGGTTGCGCGGCGAGCGTGCGTCCGAATTTCGATGCGACTTCGTCCGGCGTCGACGTATACGGGCGCAGTCCGAACGGTGTCTGCCGCGCGGCGGCATACGGCTGATCGAGCACCGTTTCGCGGCCGTTCTGCTTGACGACGACCGCGGTGGGCCGCCCGTCTTTCTCCGGCAACAAGACGATGGTTTCGCGGTGCGCACAGGCACCGACGAGCAACGGAATCGTCGCGATCGCGAGCGCGCGCGATCGGTCAGTCATCGACGCTGACCGCGAACTCGGTGCCGCGCACGCCCAGGATCGCCGAAGGCGTGCGCACGGTCATCGCATCGGGTGATTGCTTTGCGATGCGGCCCGAGACGACGGACAGCGAGCCTTTCCGCAGCGATGTATCGAATTGCCCCTGGTTCGTCGCCGCGTCGAACGCGAAGCGGTCGAGGGAGACGACGCTGTTCGGTCCCGCAGACAGGAGCGAATTGTCACTCATTGTGATGCCGACGGATCCGTCGCCACCGGTCTTGATCAGATCGGACGTCTGTACGTGCGCTCCGACGGCGGCCTGCAACGTCTGACCACCGCGCTCGATCGACACGTCACCCTTCGACACCTTGATTTGCCCGATGTCGGACGCCGCGACCGTCAAAGCAAGGCAGAGCGCGAGGCCGGCCGAGAACGTCCTCGAGATTAAGCGGATCGATGGTGCCATGTTGATTCCCCTTTTCTACGGAGCGGCTGCGACGGTGACCGGTAGAATGCATGCTGCGACCTGTGCCGGATCGCCCGCACGACTCATGCGGCGCGGCAACCGGCCGCTTCCCCATTCGTGATACCTAACGAACAACGCAGCTTTGTCGCCCGTATGACGATGCTAGCCGAAACGGCGGCGTTCGTCGAAGGCTTTTGTGCGCGGCATGGCGTACAGCGGGACGACCGGTTGCGGCTCACGCTGATCGTCGAGGAATTGTTCACCAACACCGTCGTGCATGGACACGGCGGCAGCGCCGACTCTGCGATACAGATCGAATTGTCGCGCCACGACGGCGACGTGAACGTGTTCTACGAAGACAGCGCGCCCGCGTACGACGTCCTCGCGCGGATGGCGACGGCAGCGCCCGAAGTTGCCGCATCGATCGATTCGCGCGTTGTCGGCGGCTTGGGTGTCTATCTCGTCGGCCAGCTGGTTTGCGCCGCGCGCTATGCGTACGACGATGGGAAGAACCGCGTGTGGCTCACGATGCGATGCGGGCGCGAGGATCCGTAGCATGATCGGCGGAAAGGGCCGTTCACTCGGGACGTTGCCTCCGGCTGATAGCAGCGGGCACTTCCGATTGGCACCGCGCGATTGACCCGAGTTCCCACGATCGGTTAGAATAACAATCCAGCCGCGGGGTGGAGCAGTCTGGCAGCTCGTCGGGCTCATAACCCGAAGGTCGCAGGTTCAAATCCTGCCCCCGCAACCAGTTAAATCAAGGGCTTAGCT
>CATPAO010000072.1 GCA_955652025.1 Casimicrobiaceae bacterium | reverse complement strand
GTCGCACTGGGCGCGCTGTTCGCGGGAAGCGCCCTGGCCCAGACACCGCCGCCGGCCGCAGAACCTGCCGCGCCTGCCCCCGAAAAGCCGGCGGAGGCGGCGCCCGCACCACCGCCACCGATTTTCTCGATTTGGGGCTTCGACCTGACGGGGCATTTCGATGTTGGATATGCCTACCTCACCGGATCAGGCAAGTTCGTGAGCGGGGCGAATGACCGAGTCTTCGACTTCAAACACAACGCTGCATATTTCCATGCGCTGGATCTCACATTTACGAACACGCCCGAAAACGGCTGGGGCGGGTTGCTCGACGTCACCATCGGCAAGGACGCCGACACGATTGCTGCTTACGGCACGATCAGCAAGAGCAAGGGTCCCGCCAACGGCGCGAATCACTACATTGATCCGACACAGTTTTACGTTTATTACGGTGCCGGACCGCTCAATATCATCGCCGGCAAATACGTAACGAATGCCGGCGCGGAAGTCATCAAGAGCGATGGCGACGTGAACTACTCGCGATCCATTCTATTCGGCTACGCGATTCCGTTTACGCATACCGGGGTGCGCGCCACGTACAAGGTCAGCGATACGTTGACCGTGCTCGGCGGTGTGAACGGGGGATGGGACAACCTCGACTACATCAACCGTGGCGCGACGGTCGAGCTTGGGGGGACGTTTGCGCCGAGCAAAACCGTATCGTTCACCGGCTCGTACTACGGCGGCAATCAACTCGTGTCGTATTACCCCACGAAGAGCGACGCGGACGGGATGCGCAATCTTTTTGACATCGTTGCGACCTTCAACGCAACTGATCAACTCACGTTCATCCTCAATTACGACTATGGGGACCAGGCACACGGTGCATTCGACGGCGGCAAGGCCAAATGGGACGGCGTCGCCGGTTACGCCAATTATCAATTCAATGATCAATGGCGACTTTCCCTGCGCGGCGAGTATTTCAACGACAAGGACGGTTACCGAACGGGTGTCGCTCAGAAATGGACGGAGGGAACCGTAACGGTCGCGTATCTGCCGGCCAAGGAGTGGGAAATTCGCCTCGAGGGCCGGTTCGATCATTCCGATGCATCCGCGTTCCTTAAGTCGGACGGGGTGACGCCCACCAGCCACCAAGACTCGGTCGGGCTCGAAGTTCTCTACAAATTCTAAAGGCGCGCCTTCAATCATGGAGTCCACATGAAACTTGTCACAGCCATCATCAAGCCGTTCAAGCTCGACGAGGTCCGCGAGGCCCTCTCGGCGATCGGCGTGCAAGGCATCACCGTCACGGAAGTCAAGGGCTTTGGCCGTCAGAAGGGTCACACCGAGCTGTATCGCGGCGCCGAGTACGTAGTCGATTTTCTGCCCAAAGTGAAAATCGAGGCCGCGATCAAGGACGATCTGCTCGAGCGGGTGATCGAAGCCGTCGAAAAAGCCGCGAACACCGGCAAGATTGGCGACGGCAAAGTGTTCGTTTTCGACCTGCTGCAGGTCGTGCGCATTCGCACCGGCGAGACCGGCGCGGACGCGCTTTGAGGGGATATCGATGAAAAGACTCTTCGTTGTGCTCGCGATGCTGGGCGCTTTCGGCCTCGCCGCGCCCGCGCTCGCACAGGACAAGGCCGCCACACCGGCCGCAACTGCGCCTGCGGCCGCTCCCGTTGCGGCCCCGGCAGCTCCCGCGGCGACGCCGGCAGCCGCAGCGCCGGCGGCTACCACAACGCCCGCACCGACGCCGAACAAGGGCGACGTCGCGTGGATGCTCACGTCCACCGCGCTCGTGCTGATGATGAGCGTGCCTGCGCTGGCGCTCTTCTATGGCGGCATGGTGCGCTCGAAGAACATGCTGTCGATGCTGATGCAGGTGTTCGTCGTGTTCTCGATGATCGTCGTGCTGTGGAGCGTCTACGGATACAGCCTTGCGTTCACCGAAGGCAACGCGTTCTTCGGCTACTTCGACCGGCTGTTCCTCAAGGGCACGTTCGATTCAGCAAAGGGCGAGTTCGCGATGGCCGCGACGTTCTCGAAGAACACGCCCCTCTATGAGCTCGTCTACGTCGCGTTCCAGGCGACGTTCGCGGCGATCACCGTCTGCCTGATCCTGGGCGGCTTCGCGGAGCGGATGAAGTTCTCGGCGGTGCTCCTGTTCTGCGCGCTATGGTTCACGTTCTCGTACTGCCCGGTCGCGCACATGGTGTGGTACTGGGCCGGTCCGGACGCGTACACGGCGGCAAACGTCGTCGATGCCGTGAATGCCAAGGCGGGCTACATCTGGCAGATGGGCGCGCTCGATTTCGCCGGCGGCACGGTCGTGCACATCAACTCGGGCGTCGCCGGTCTGGTCGGCGCGATCGTGCTGGGCAAACGGATCGGTTTCGGCAAGGAGTCAATGGCGCCGCACAACCTGCCGATGACGATGATCGGGGCGTCGCTGCTGTGGGTGGGCTGGTTCGGCTTCAATGCGGGATCGGCGCTCGAAGCGAACGGCTCGGCGTCGCTCGCGTTCATGAACACGTTCCTCGCCACCGCCTGCGCCGTGCTGTCGTGGACGTTCGCCGAATGGATGGTGAAGGGCAAGCCGTCGATGCTCGGTGCCGCGTCGGGCGCGGTCGCGGGGTTGGTCGCGATCACGCCGGCGGCCGGCAACGTCGGCATTCCCGGCGCGTTCATCATCGGGCTCGCTGCCGGCGTCGTCTGCCTGTGGGGCGTCAACGGCTTGAAGAAGATGATCGGCGTCGACGACTCGCTCGACGTGTTCGGCGTGCACGCCGTGGGCGGGATGCTCGGCGCGTTGTTGACCGGCATCTTCGTGTCGCCCGATCTCGGCGGTCCCAATGTCGTATCGGACTGGGTCACCGGCAAGACCGAATATCCGGGCTACATGGCGCAGCTGTGGATCCAGGCGAAAGCGGTCGGCATTGTCACCGTCTGGACCGCGGTGGTCGCGTACATCTCGTACAAGATCACCGACCTCGTCGTCGGACTGCGCGTGACGGAAGAGGAAGAGCGCGAAGGCTTGGACATCAGCTCGCACGGCGAATCGGCGTACCGGATGTAGCAACGGCCACGGAAAAACCGATAGAAGCGAATTCCTCGGGCGCGGAAACCGCGTCCGAAGATCGAGAGCAAGTGCAGCGATGACGTAAACGCGCGGGCGTCTCTCACTCCTCCGCCCGCGCGCATTTTTTTGAGGGACCTTCCCTCACCGTTTTCTCCTCAGTGGCTATTCGGGCGCCGGCGACGGCGCCCGTTTTTTTAGGGTTCGGCCCAAAGTTTCGGTCGCCGCTGCGCGGCTCCCACGATACTTTTGGCCGGGTGGACCGCCAATGGCAATCAGCCGCGCGTCGCCCCTTTCGCCCGTCGAGCTACAATCGGCGCGATGGTCCCTCATCTGAAGACCGCGCTCGCCGGCCCGCTGCTCGACCTGGAGTACCGTTTTCTGGATCGCATGCCGGATATCGAACGTTGGCTCCGCACGAAATGGCAGGAGCACGCGGTGCCGTTCTACGCGTCGGTCGACTTGCGCAATGCCGGCTTCAAATTGGCACCTGTCGACACGAACCTGTTTCCGGGGGGCTTCAACAACCTCAACCACGATTCGATGCCGCTCTGCGTACAGGCGATCCAGGCGGCGATCGAGCGTGCATGCGCCGACGCGCGCGGCGTCCTGTTGGTCCCGGAGAACCACACGCGCAACACGCATTACTTGCAAAATGTCGGGACCCTCGAAGGCATCCTGCGGCACGCCGGAATGCACGTGCGTCTCGGCACGCTGCTGCCGGAAGTGCGCGAGCCGGTGCCGCTCGAGTTGCCCTCGGGCGACACGCTGACGCTCGAACCGATCGTGCGCCGCGGCTCCCGCGTCGGCCTCACCGATTTCGATCCGTGCATGGTGCTGCTCAACAACGACCTTTCATCCGGCGCGCCCGAGATCCTGCGCGACATCGAGCAGCCAATCGCGCCGCCGTTGTCCGCGGGCTGGTACAACCGCAGGAAATCGCAACACTTCGCCGCCTATTCGCGGGTTGCGCGCGAATTCGCGACGCTGCTCGACGTCGATCCGTGGCTCATCGATCCGTACTTCGGCGTCTGCGGCGAAATCAACTTCCAGGATCGGGGCGGCGAAGAATGCCTCGCCTCGAACGTCGGCTCGCTGCTCGAGCGCGTCGGTCGGAAGTACGCCGAATACGGAATCGAGGAGAAGCCGTTCGCGATCGTAAAAGCCGATGCCGGGACCTATGGCATGGGCATCATGACGGTGCGCGACGCCCGCGATGTCCTCGGCTTGAACCGCAAGCAGCGGAACAAGATGGCGGTCGTCAAGGAAGGGTTGCAGGTCGAGTCGGTGATCATCCAGGAAGGCGTGCCGACATTCGAGTCTATCGACGATTCGATCGCAGAACCGGTCGTTTACATGATCGACCGTTTCGTCGTCGGCGGCTTCTATCGGATGCACGCGGCGCGCGGCAAGGACGAAAATCTGAACGCGCCCGGCGCGCAGTTCGTCTCGCTTGCGTTCGAATCGCCGTGCATCCCGGATTTGGCCGGCCCGGCCGGCTGCCCGCCGAATCGCTTCTACGCGTACGGCGTCGTCGCGCGCCTTGCGCAGCTCGCGGCGTCGATCGAGGTCGAGACACTGGAGGAGGTGCCCGCGACTGCCATTTCCGCGCCGGCGCTGTGATCTCGGTTGCGTATTGCCGGCTTCAGGCGCGATACAACCGCTGGATGAACGAGCGTATCTTCGCGCTGGCGGGCGAGCTCACCGACGACGAGCGCAAGCGCGAATGCGGCGCCTTCTTCGGATCGTTGCACCGCACGCTCAACCACATCCTGTGGGGCGACCGCGTGTGGCTCGGCCGCTTCACATCCGATCCTTGCACGGTCGCGCCCTACGGCGCGGACATGTTCGATAAATTTGCGGCGCTCACGCGCGAGCGCGAGGCGACGGACGCCGCGATCCTCGGCTGGGCGGGCCGGTTGACCGACGACTGGCTGGGCTCGGCGCTCGAATATCGCGCCGCGTCGGACGGCCGGCGGCGACAGCTTCCGGCGTGGATCGCGGCCACGCACCTGTTCCAGCACGCCGCGCATCATCGCGGCCAGGTGACGACGCTCCTGAAGCAGGCTGGCAAGGATCCGGGCGTCACCGATCTGCCCTACCTTCCAGGCATCGTGCAGCTCATCGAATGAGCGCCGCCATGAGCGCAAGCCGTCATCGTCGGCGCTTTCTCCGCGGGCTCGCGGCGATGACCGCGACGCGCGCTTGGCCGGTGGCTGCGCTCTCGCAGGACAATGCGCCGATCACACGCCCGATTCCTGCAACCGGCGAGCGCATCCCGGCGATCGGCGTCGGCTCGTGGATCACGTTCGACGTCCCGCCGACGAGCCCATCCGAAGCGCCGCTCGTACCGGTGCTGCAAACGTTCTTCGACCGCGGCGGCGCAATGATCGACTCGTCGCCGATGTACGGGTATGCGGAAGCCGTCATCGGCGACCTTCTCAATGAAACCTCCGCACGCGCCCGAATGTTTTCGGCGACCAAGATCTGGACACCGGTCAAGGCGCTCGGACGATGGCAGTTCGAACGCTCGTGCCGCCTGTGGGGCGTGCCGCGATTCGATCTCGTTCAGATCCACAACCTGCTGCAGTGGGAGGCCCACCTCGAGACGCTCAAGGAACTCAAGGCGGCGGGCCGCGTGCGGTACATCGGCGTCACGTCGTCGGAGGGCGCGAAATACGACGAGATGGAGCGCGCGTTGACGCGCGAACGGTTCGACTTCGTTCAGTTCACGTACAACATCGCCGATCGGCGTGTCGAGCAGCGGTTGCTGCCGCTCGCCGCCGAGCGGCGTCTCGCCGTGGTGATCAACCGCCCGTTCGACGCGGGCAATCTCTTTCGCGTCGTAGGCAGCAAGCCGCTCCCCGCGTTTGCGCGCGAGTTCGATTGTGAGAACTGGGCGCAGTATTTCCTCAAGTTCGTCGTCTCGCATCCCGTCGTGACCTGCGCCATTCCCGCCACGTCGAAAACCGCCCACATGTCGGAAAACATCGGCGCGCTCTATGGCCGCCTTCCGGAAACCGACTTGCGGGCGCGGATGGTGAAGGTGATCGAATCGATGTGAGCGAGACCGGCTCGTTTTCCGGTCATCACCCCTCCCGGCACGCGACCGGGACCTTCGAGATGGAATTCATCGGCGACTTCCCTCCCAATTCTCGAACAGCGACGGCGTCGGCTCCGCGGCGCGCGGGACCGCGAGCTCTGCGACGGCATCCTCCCCGACCAGCGAGCCGACGCGTACGCCGAGAAGCCGAATTCGACGTTCCAGTGGAACGCGTTTCAGGCATTCGCCGGCCGCCCGGCGTATCGTCGTCGCGTCCTGCGTTGGCGTGTCGATCGTCCGGTCGCGCGTGACCGTCTTGAAATTGTCGTAGCGCAACTTGAGTCCGATCGTCTTGCCGACGTAACGCTTGCGGCGCAGATCGTCGCTCACGCCTTCGCACAACTCGGTGAAAATGCGCGACAGCAGGTCGCGATCGCGCCTCGCGTCCAAGTCACGCTCGAACGTCGTTTCGCGGCTGATCGACTTCGGCTCGCTGTACGTGACGACGGCACGGTCGTCGCGGCCGTGCGCGGCATCGTACATCCAAGCGCCGTAATGTGCGCCGAAGTGTTGCACGAGGAGCGCTGCGTCCGTGTTCGCGAGCTCGCCGATCGTGTGAATACCGAGCGCCTCGAGCTTCGCGGCGGACTTGGGACCGATGCCATTGATCTTGCGCGGCGGCAACGGCCAGATCCGCGTCGCGACGTCGGCATCGGCGAGCATCGTCAACCCGTCGGGCTTGTCCAACTCCGAGGCGATTTTTGCGAGCAGCTTGTTCGATGCGACCGCAATCGAGCACGACAATCCGGTGGCGGCGCGCACCGCGCGCTTGATCGCCTTGGCGACTCGGCGCGCGCGTTGCCAGGGATCCTCGGCGCTTGCGGCATCATGCGACGCGGCGCGCGTCGAGTCTTCGGGCGGCGCCACGCCGGTCAAGTCGATGTAGATCTCGTCGATGCCGCGATCCTCGACTTCGGACGCGATCGTCCGAACCGCGGCCTTGAACAACCGTGAGTATCGGCGATACGCATCGAAGTCGAGCGGCAACAGCACCGCGTCCGGTGCAAGCGCCGCGGCTTTCATCAATCCCATCGCCGAATGCAAGCCGAGCGCGCGTGCCTCGTAAGTCGCCGTCGTGACCACGCCGCGCCCGACGTAGTCGCGGAGCGTCGCGAACGTGCGCGTCGACGCTCCGGTGCCCGGATCGATCGTTTCCTGCGGTTGATGGCGCCGTCCCCCGCCGATCGCGACCGCTCTTCCGCTGAGCTCGGGGTAGCGCAGGAGCTCGACCGACGCATAGAACGCGTCCATGTCGAGATGCGCGATGAGCCTTCGCGGATTCGCGGTATCGGGAGTCATGGCGTCGCGCCGGTCCATCCGGATCTGGCGCGCTCCATGACAGTTTACCGAAGGATCGCGCCCAGCCTCCGGCCGGGCCGCCCCAAGGGAGGCTTGCTCGACCGGGGGTAGCGAACGCAGTGAGCGTGGGGGTCGTGGTCACGCGCGGCCAATCCTCAACGCGCGGCCAGTCGCAATCCTCCGGTCCCCGCGGCGGCGCGCATCTCGCTCGGAGTCTTGAAGCGCTCGATCACGTCGGCGGCCGACAGCGGGCGGCTCAAATGGAAGCCCTGAACCATGTCGCAGCCGAGTGCGCGGAGCCGCTCCAGCACCGCCTCGTCGTCGACGCCTTCGGCGACGACAGTGAGGCCCATGTTGTGGGCCAGATCGATCGTCGAGCGCACGATCATCGCGTCGCTCGGGTCGTGCGCCATGTTCATGACGAACGACTTGTCGATCTTGATCTCGTCGACTGGAAGACGCCGCAAGTAGGCGAGTGACGAATACCCGGTGCCGTAATCGTCGATGGCGAGACGGCAGCCCAGCGCGTGCAACCTGCCCAGGTTTTCGATCGCGTGGCCGGGATCGTCGAGGATCGCGCTTTCGGTGATCTCGAGCGCGATCCACTGCGCGGCGCAGCCATGCACTTGCAGCAACTGCGCGAATCGCTCCGGGAACTGCACGTCCATCAGGTCACGCGCGGAGATGTTGATCGCGACGTGCATCGGCAGCCCGTCGCGGCGCCAGACCGCGCATTGCGTGATCGCGCGCGTCAGCACCCATTGCGTGATCGCGCGTATGTACCCCGTCTGCTCGGCGAACGGAATGAACTCGGACGGCGGCACGAGGCCGCGCCCCGGATGCTGCCAGCGCACGAGCGCCTCGACATGGTGACCGGTGTCGTGCACGAGCGAGATCTTGGGCTGGTACATCAGCGTCAACTCGTTCGCCTCGACGGCCTTGCGGAGATCGCCCATCAGCGACAGGCGGTCGCGGCTGTGCTGGTCGAATCGTTCGTCCCACGCCAGCACCCCCACGTTGGTGCGCTTCGCCGCGTACATCGCGGCGTCGGCACGGCGCATCAGCGTGGACCGCTCGGTGCCGTGGTCCGGCGCGACGGCGATTCCGACGCTCGCCCGTATGTCGACCTGGTGACCGTCGAGCGTCATCGGCGCTTCGAGCGCCCGCAGGAACGTGTCGGCGAGACGCTGCGCTTCGTTGGCGCCCGTACCCGGCAACAGCATCGCGAACTCGTCGCCGCCCAACCGAGCGACCGTGTCGCTTTTGCGCTTGACGACGCCTTGCAACCGCGCGGCGACTTCGAGCAGCAACAAGTCCCCGATCGCATGACCCAGCGTGTCGTTGACGTACTTGAAGTGGTCGAGGTCCATCAGCAGGACCGCCAGCTGCGATTTCTCGCGCGCCGACACCGCGAGCGCGTTCTGCAGTCGATCGGTGAACAGCGTGCGGTTCGGCATGCCGGTCAGCGTATCGCGGTAGGCCAGATTCGAGATCCGCTGCTCGCGCGACGCGAGCCCTTCCTGCATCGCGCGAAACGCCGACGCGAGATCGCCGATCTCGTCGTCGCGCGACGTCGGCGGAACCGTCCCATAGTCGCCGGCCGCCATGCGCCGGGCGAACGCGGCGAGCGAGCGCACCGGACGGGCGATGCCGCGCGCGATCAACGCGCTTGCAAGGATGGCCACGGCGGCGGCGAGAAGCGAAACCCACGCAAGCTCGCGCGACAGGCGACGGAAAGGCTCCATCGCGGTGGCCAGCGGCTGTTGCAGCACCACCTCCACTGTATCGTCGGTGTGCGCAGGGAGTACCAAGACGCGCGTAACCGCCGCGTCGCTGTACGAAGCGTTGCCATCGTCGTCGCGAATCTTGAAGCGATCGGCGCCGATGTCGCCCACCAGCGTCTTCTTCTCCTCGTCGCCGAGCGTGGTCGCCTGCACCTTCCATTCGCCTTGCGCGAGCCGGCTCAAAAACGACACGTCGAGCCGCAGCAGACGGCCGATCTCGCGCGCGAATTCGTCGTTGACCGGATAGCCGACGGCGACCCAGGCGAACGGCGATGGCACCGTCACCGGCACGATCACGAGCTGGTAGAGCTGGCCGCGGACGACGACCATCGCCGATACCTGTCCCGCGGCACGCGCCTGCGCAAGCAATCGCGGGAAGAAGAACGATTCGCCGGTTCCCACGTCCAGCGTGTCGGCCGCCACGACGTCGTCGTCCCCTCGGATCAACATCAGCAACTCGGCGTCAACTTGACGCCCATATTGGTCCAGCACCGTGTTGACCGCGGATTTGTCGCGCGCGGCGACGGCTTGGCGAAACGCCTGGTCGGCCGAAAGGAGCCGCGCGGCCTGCACGAGGCGGACCCGCTCCTGCTCCAGAACGCGATCGAACACGCGCGAGCCAGCGACCAAGTCCTCGCCGATGGATTTCCGCGCGGTGCTGACCCCGACGGAATTGACGAGCACGAACCCGCCCAACTGGACGACGACGATCAGCGCGAGGAAGAGCGCGACGATCCGGGTCTGGAGACGGGGCGTCGGCATGGTGGGGGATCGGGTAGCGTAGGACCGGCCTCGAATCGTGTCGACGGAGGAACACATCCGTTAACGGGATACGTGCCGCGATTGCGCTCTTGTCTCCGTTTTTTCGTTAGTCCGGCAGCGAAGCTTCGCCGCGATTTCCGCAGAGGTTTCGGGATGCACGCCGTCTTCGGGGTCGGCCGGAAATGCCGGAGGCCTCCCCGATATGGAATGAAGGCGCTCACCGGCGAAATCCCGGCCGTCAACTGCTTAAAGCAAATTCTTTGCCTGGCGCAAGACGCGTTCTGCGCCCCGGAGCAATGCGATCCGAAACCCGACGTTGTGCGCCACAAAGTGAGCACGAACCCGCGCCCGCTGGCCCGGGCTACTTCGTCCGCTTGCGTTTCGCGCGCGGGTGCGCCGCGTCGTATACCTTGGCGAGCGCCTGGAAATCGAGATGGGTGTACACCTGCGTGCTGGCGATCGACGCATGCCCAAGCATTTCCTGCACTGCACGAAGGTCGCCCGACGATTGCAATACGTGCGAGGCGAACGAGTGCCGAAGCATGTGGGGATGGACGTGCCGCGTGATGCCGCGCCGCTTCGCCCACGTGACGAGCCGCCGCTGGATCGACCGCGGCGACAGGCGCTGTCCCCGTGTACCGACGAAAAGCGCCTGCTCGTCGCCTGCCGCGATCGGTTGCCGCTTCACGAGCCACGCGCCGACGGCCGCCAACGCCGGCGCCCCGACTGGCACGACGCGCTCCTTTGCGCCCTTGCCCCACACGCGCACTTCGCCGCGTGCGGCGTCGACACCATCGACGTCGAGCCCAGCGAGCTCGGACAAGCGGAGCCCCGACGAGTACGCGAGCTCGAACAACGCGCGGTCGCGAATCGCCAACTCGTCGTCGCCCTCGATCGTCACGAGGCGGATCGCCTCGTCCGGCGTCAGTGCGGACGGCAGGCGCCGCGGCGATTTCGGCGCCTTGAGACCCGCGGTCGGATCGTCGCGCATCGTGCGGTCGCGCGATATCAGAAAACGGAAGAACGCCCGCCACGCCGACAGCATCCGCGCAAGACTACGTCCCGACAGGCCGCCGCCGTGCAACGTCGCGAGAAACCGCGAGATCTCCGCGCGTGTGAGCGCCGGCGCCGGCGTCGACGCGGCAAGCGCGAGGAGCGCCACGACGTCGCGTTGATAGGCCGCGCGCGTGTGCACCGGCCGTACCGCCAAGTGTTGGACGAACGCCCGATAGAGCGCCGCGTTGGACTCGTTGATCGCGCTTGCGGGTGCGGCGTCGGCCGGCACGCGAGCGCTCCGACGGCCTAGGACAACGGGAGAAACCGCGCCGCGGAAACACTCGCGAGCTCGGCCAACCGGATCAGGAACAGCGTGCCCATTCCCGGATGAAAGCGATTCGGGTCCGGACTGCCGAGCGCGAGCA
This sequence comes from Casimicrobiaceae bacterium, assembly GCA_955652025.1. Lineage (GTDB taxonomy): Bacteria > Pseudomonadota > Gammaproteobacteria > Burkholderiales > Casimicrobiaceae > VBCG01. The sequence continues at coordinate 3,422 of CATPAO010000072.1, read as the reverse complement.
GACCGAACGTGCCCGTCGTGCGGAGCGGCATGTACGCGTAAGACGACAGTCCTTCGCCGTTGCCGGCATCGAACCATTCGCGCGACTCGAACGCGGGCGTCGGACCGCAATAGGGCACGCCGAGCTCCCTCGCATAGTCGCGAATCTCCTGCGACGCGGCGGCGAGTTCGGGCAGGTACGAGCGCTCGGGCACCTTGCCCCACAGTCGTGCCGCGACCGCAGGGACGCCGAAGTCTTCCTTGAGGCTGTGATAGAGGACCGCGAGCGTCGTCTCGAGGTCCGGCGCCGCGAACAGCGCAAGCGTGGAGCGGTGCAGCTTTTCGCCGGTCGCTTCGTTTTCGGATCCGAAGCGGACGAGCTCGCGAAGCTTGGTTTCGAGCTCGTGGTTCTTGTCACGGAGCGTGAGAATCTGCCGTTCGGCGATCGGAATCGCGTGACCGCCATGCGGATGCGGAACGAAGATTTCCGCGAGCATGTCCGCGTAGTCTTCGAAGAATTGAGGGTTCTGCTTTAGATATTCGGCGACGGTGCTGGTGTCCATTCGCTGTATTGGCCCTGTCGACATGTAGGTTTCAACACGCCCGCGCTCATGGCGCAGGCGCCTCCCATTCACCTTCGAATACCTTCGTTGCTGCACCTTTCATGCGCACGGATTTTCCCTCACCCTCCCAAACGATTGTCAACGGACCGCCTCGGGTCATCACGCGTACTTCGGGATCGAGTAACCCGCGGCGAATGCCCGCGACCACCGCGGCGCAGGCGCCGGTCCCGCAGGAGAGCGTCTCTCCCGCGCCACGCTCCCATACGCGCAGGCGAATGTTAGCGCGATCGACCACCTGCATGTAGCCGGCGTTCACGCGGCGCGGAAAACGCCGGTGTTTCTCGATCAGCGGACCCTCGCTCGCAACCGGCGCCGCGCCGACGTCCTCGACCCGTTGCACGGCATGCGGGTTGCCCATCGACAGCGCGGAGATCGAGACCGTTCTGCCGCCCACGTCGAGCGGCTCTTCGATGGCGCCCGTGCCGCCGACGAACGGGATCTCGTCCGGTTCGAAGCGCGGCGCCCCCATGTCGACGACGACCTCCCCGTCCGGCACCAACGCCGGGACGATGACGCCCGCCTTGGTTTCGACGCGAATCTCGCGCTTGGTGGTGAGCCCGCGCTCGCGCACGAATACGACGAAGCATCGCGCGCCGTTGCCGCATTGCTCGACTTCCCCACCGTCGGCGTTGAAGATGCGATAACGGAAGTCGGCGTCCGCGGATTCGGCCCGCTCCACGACGAGCACCTGGTCGCAGCCGACGCCGAAGCGGCGATCGGCGAGCGCACGGATCTGCGCCGCGTTGAGCGCGAACGGCGTCCGCGTCGCGTCGATGACGACAAAATCGTTGCCGGCGCCCTGCATTTTCGTGAACGAAATGCCGGTCACTTCGTCCCCTTGCTTCCGGAGAGTCCGAGCTCCCCGCCGCGCTGAAATGGAACGCGGAGACCGCCGGTGAACAGCGCGACGCCCTCGATCGCGTAGCGAAGCGTCGGCGCGCGCCCTGGCGGCGTGACGGCACCGCGCCGGATCGCGATGGCGGCCGCGCGCATCAACGCGTCGACACCGGTGGTGGCGGAGAGCTCCGCGGTCGCGGTGCCGCCCGCGGGGACCCGCACGGGCGCAACGAGCGCGGCGGTCGCCACGGGCTCGTCCTCGATCGTCATTGCAGCGTCGAGCCCTTGGATGTCGACGTCGGTGGAATTCGGATTCGTCAACTCGACGCTCGCGCCGAGCACGACCTGCGCGCCGTCCAACTGGAGGACGCGGACCTCCATTACGGTGACCCTCGGAGAGGCGAGCCGCGGTCCCATCGCCGCGCAGGCGGCCAGCAGCATGCAGACAGCAGCGAGCAACGGGCGCCAAAGCGGGCTAGACATTGAATCTGAAATGCATGACATCGCCGTCCTTGACGATGTACTCCTTGCCTTCCAGCCGCATCTTGCCCGCCTCCTTCGCGCCATGCTCGCCCTTGCACGCGATGTAGTCGGCGTAGGAAATCGTCTCGGCGCGGATGAAGCCTTTTTCGAAATCGGTGTGGATGACGCCGGCCGCCTGTGGCGCGGTCGCGCCGACCTGCACGGTCCAGGCGCGGACCTCTTTCGGTCCCGTGGTGAAGAACGTCTGCAGGCCGAGGAGCTGATAGCCGGCGTGGATGACGCGGTCGAGTCCGGGCTCGGTCTGCCCGAGATCGGCCAGGAACACCAACTTGTCGTCGCCGTCGAGGTTGGCGATCTCCGCTTCCAGCGCGGCGCTCACCGCGACCACGGGTGCGTTCTCCGACTTCGCGAGCCGGAGGACGTCCGCGAGGAGCGGATTGTCGTGGAAGCCGTGCTCGGACACGTTGGCGACGTACATCGTCGGCTTCATCGTCAACAGGAAAAACGGCCGCAGAACCTCCCGCTCTTCCAGGTAGAGCTCGGCCGTCCGCGCGGGGCGGCCCCGGTCCAGCGCAGCCTCGACCTTCGACAGTGCCGACACGATCCGCTGCGCCTCTTTGTCGCCGCCGGCGCGCGCGGCCTTCACGTACTTCGCGAGTTGCTTCTCCACCGCCGCGAGATCGGCGAGCGCCAGCTCCGTGTTGATCGTCTCGATGTCCGACACCGGATTCACTTTGCCGGTGACGTGGACGACGTTGTCGTCGTCGAAGCATCGCACGACGTGCGCGATCGCGTCGGTCTCGCGAATGTTGGCGAGGAATTGGTTGCCGAGACCTTCGCCTTTCGAAGCGCCGGCGACGAGGCCCGCGATGTCGACGAACTCGACGATGGCCGGAATCACTTTTTGCGGTCTCGCGATCGACGCGAGGGCATGCAATCGCGGATCGGGAACCTCGACGATGCCGACGTTGGGTTCGATCGTGCAGAACGGATAGTTCTCCGCAGCGATCCCCGCTTTGGTGAGCGCGTTGAAAAGCGTCGACTTGCCGACGTTGGGCAGGCCGACGATGCCGCATTTAAGGCTCATTGGACCTCCACGCTTGCGGCTCTCGCCGCTGCGCTGCCCCGCAGGGGGAGCAATTCGCGCCTTCCGACGGCCCGGCGGCGCTCATGGCGAGCTTTTCGTGTGGAGCGACATCATCGCGCGTTCCATGTCGCCGCGCGCGATGTCGTCCCAAGCCGCGATCGCGCGGTCGCGTGCGGCGAAGATCGCGTCCCGCTCGTCCGCCCGCGGCGGTTTCAGCACATAGTCGACGACATCCTGCTGCGGCAGCAGCGAATCGCGCGGATGGCCGATGCCGAAGCGAAGGCGCCAGAAGTCGGCGGAACCGAGCTGCGCCTGGATATCGCGCAAGCCGTTGTGGCCGGCGACGCCACCGCCCAGTTTCATTTTCACGTCACCCGGTTTGAGGTCGAGCTCGTCGTGGACGACCAGGATCTC
>CATPAO010000071.1 GCA_955652025.1 Casimicrobiaceae bacterium | reverse complement strand
GGGTAAGGCCGCGATCGACAGCGAAATCATCTCCAAGCTGTCGCAGGTGCAGAAGCTAGAGCTGGTCCTCGTCACCGGCCATACCGACCGGATCGGCACGCAGCAGTACAACCAGAAGCTGTCCGAGCGTCGCGCCGACGCCGTACGCGATTACCTGGTCAGCAAGGGCGTGCCGAAGGACAAGATCGAAACGCTCGGCATGGGCAAGACGCAACCGGTTCCAGGTGTCGTCTGCACGATGAAGCAGCTTAGGGCGCTGATCGCTTGCCTTGCGCCGAACCGTCGTGTCGAGGTCGAAGTGAAGGGCGACGCGATCGTTGGTCGATAAGCGAATCGCGACCCACCAAAAACCCCGCCGAGGTTGGCGGGGTTTTTGTTTAGGCGCTGCCGCGGAAAGCTCGGAGCGGTCCTTCGCTTTCCGCGTTGCAGGTGCCACAAAAATCGAGTGCCACTCCGTTAGACTGTGGCCATGGAAGCGCCTCGTTCGGTCGATTTGCGCATCGATGCGCGGTGGATCGTGCCGGTGGATGCGCCGGGTGCACTCGACGACCACGCGCTGATCGTCGACGGCGGCCGCATCGTCGCCGTCTTGCCTTCGGCGGAAGCGGGTGACGCGTTTGCTCCGCGCACACGCGTCTCGCTGCCTACGCACGTGCTGATCCCGGGCCTCGTGAACGCGCATACGCACGCCGCGATGATCCTCTTTCGCGGCATCGCCGACGACGTGCCGTTGAAGACCTGGCTCTCCGCGCAAATTTGGCCGCGAGAAGCCCAGCATATATCCCCCGAATTTGTGCACGACGGGACGCTCCACGCGGCGGCAGAAATGCTGAAGGGCGGCGTCACGTCCACGGCGGACATGTATTTCTTTCCGGAGGCGGCGGCGCAGGCGTTCGAGACTGCGGGCATGCGCGCGCTGGTCGGAATGCCGGTGCTCGATTTTCCGACACCCTATGCGGCCGACCCGGACGCCTACCTGTCGAAAGGTCTCGCCGCGCGCGATGCCTACAAGCATTCACCCCGTCTCGCTTTCGCGCTGGCGCCGCATGCACCGTACACCGTGGGCGATGCCACGTGGCGCCAGGTCGTGACGTTCGCGCGTGAGCTCGATCTCCCGATCCACACGCATGTCGCGGAAACCCGCGACGAGGTCAACGAAGCGCGTGCGGCGACCGGCGAAACGCCGCTCGCGCGACTCGATCGCCTTGGCGCCACCGGGCCCTCGTTCATCGGGGTGCACGCGGTGCATCTCGAGGCGGTCGACATCGAATTGCTGGCGACGCAGCGCTGCAACGTCGTGCATTGCCCCGTCTCCAACATGAAGCTCGCGAGCGGCATCGCGCCCGTATGCGAGCTCGTCGCGCGCGGGGTCAACGTCGCGCTCGGCACAGACGGTGCCGCGTCCAACAATCGGCTCGACATCTTTGCCGAGATGCGCATGGCCAGTCTGTTGGCGAAGGTCGCGACCGGAGATGCAGCCGCGCTGCCGGCGGCGGCCGTACTGCGAATGGCGACGCAGGCCGGCGCCACGGCGCTCGGGATGGACGCGGAACTCGGTGCGCTCAGTCCCGGCAAATTCGCCGACGCCGTCGCGGTCGATCTGGGCGGACTCGAGGCTCTGCCAGTGTACGATCCGATTTCGCATTTGATCCACGTCGCAGGACGCGACCAGGTGACCGATGTCTGGGTTGCCGGCGAACGCGTCGTGGATACTGGCCGCATCACCACCGTGGACGAGTCCGCGCTCGCCGCGCGCGCGCGGATGTGGCGGGAACGTCTCCGTTGACCCCTGCGACGTGACGAACACACCTTCCTCGCCCAACGCCGACCCCGTGGAGCTCGCGAAGTTTTCCGCGCTCGCCCACCGGTGGTGGGATCCGGAAAGCGACTTCAAGCCGCTGCACGACATCAACCCGTTGCGTCTCGACTGGATCGAACGCGTCGCCGGCGGCTTGCGCGACAAGCGCGTGCTCGATGTGGGGTGCGGCGGCGGCATTCTCACCGAAGCGATGGCGGCGCAAGGCGCGCGCGTCACCGGCATCGACCTGTCGGAAAAGGCGCTCGGCGTTGCGGAGCTCCACAAGCTCGAGTCGGGCGCCTTGGTCGACTACCGGCTGACGGCAGCGGAAGCGCTCGCCACTGAATTGCCCGGCGTGTTCGACATCGTCACCTGCATGGAAACGCTCGAGCACGTACCAACGCCGGCAGCGATCATCGCCGCGTGCGCCACGCTCGCCAAGCCAGGTGGCACCGTCGTCTTCTCCACGCTCAACCGGAACCCGAAATCGTATTTGTTCGCCGTCATCGGCGCCGAGTATTTGCTGCGCCTGCTGCCGAAAGGCACGCATGATTGGGCGCGGTTTCTAAGACCCGCCGAGATCGCCGGATGGTCGCGTCGCGCCGGTCTCGAGCCCGTTGAACTAATCGGCATGACCTACAACCCGGTCTCGAAACGCTATCGGCTGGAGCGCGACACGAGCGTCAATTACCTGATCGCGTTTAGCAAACCACCGCTGCACGGGTGACGCGTGGCGTCGCTGACGATTCCGCGCGCGCTCCCCGTTTCCGCGGTCCTGTTCGACTTGGACGGAACGCTGGCCGATACCGCAGAAGACTTGACGGGCGCGCTCAACCGCGTGCGCGGCGATCACGGACTGCCGCCGGTCATGGTGGCGCAACTGCGCGGGCACGCGTCGAGCGGCGCGCGGGGACTGATCGGCGCCGGCATGGGCGTGGCGCCGGACGATCCTCGCTATCGCGACCTGCGTGACGCCTTTCTCGCCTATTACGCGGACGGGCTCGCGATAACCACGCGGCTCTTCGACGGCATCGCTCCGCTCTTGGCCGCGCTGGAAGCGCGCGGGATCCGATGGGGCGTCGTGACGAACAAGGCGGAACGCTTCACCGTCCCGGTCGTCGCCGCGCTGGGTCTCGCGGAGCGCGCGGCCGTGGTCGTTTGCGGCGACACGACGCCGCATCCGAAACCCCACCCCGCACCGCTATTGCACGCCGCCGGCATGCTCGGCGTCGCTGCCAACTGTTGTGTGTACGTCGGCGACGATTTGCGCGACGTCCAGGCCGGCAACGCCGCCGGCATGGCGACGATCGTCGCGGCCTATGGGTATCTCGGGGACGAAGGCGATGCGAGCGATTGGCCGGCCACCGGATGGATCGACGCGCCGGGCGAGCTTCTCGCCTGGTTGCCCATCAACACCTAACCGCAGGCGGCGCTCCGAAGCCAGAGCTCGCGCGGCTGGCCGTCGCGCGTTCCACTCAAACGCACCGGCTGATTCGATGCCAGCGGGCGCAGAACCGCGCCGATGACGTCCTCGGGGACCGTCAGCGCGATGCCGTTCGCCTGCGCGATGCGATCGCCGCGTTTCAGCCCCAGCATCGCGGCGAAGCCGCTTTCGTCGCGCACCGTCAGCGCACCGTTGACCGGTTCGACCAGTGCGCGCCAGCTTTCGGGTTGCGCCATCAAGCCGCCGACGAGCTCGGTGTTGAGCGCGACGACCAAACCTTTGAAGCCCGCAGGGGGCGCGCACGCCACGCGCGCGGACGTCGCTTTGGAGGTTGTCGCCGCAGTCACGGCCTTGGCCGGCGCCGCGCGTAATGCGATGCCGCGAACGCCGGCAGCTTCACGCACGTCGATGCTGTCGGGCCGCACGGCGGCGAGTGTTGCGCCGGGAGAGATTTCCTGGCCAGCCGCGACGAGCTTCGGGCCGGACGGCAGGCGAAACAGCGCGTAGCCACGGTCGCCCGCTTCGGCGAACACGCCGAGAAGCCGCGCGTCGCCCGATAGAACCGGCATCGACTCCGGTGGAGCCGTTGGCAATGCCCCGCTATTATTGAACAGCCCCGAAGCGATCAGCGTCGCCGCCGGATCGGGCGGTGCGGCGGGCGCGATGTGCACGCGCGCCGGACCGAACCATTGCCACGCCCAGTACGCCATCACGATCGCAAGCAACGCCGCCGCGATCAGCATCGCAAGAAACGCGGACGCGCGCCACCGATCGAAACGCGGAAACTCCGTCGGTATAATCGCTGCGCCTTGCATTGCTTGCCGCTCCTTACGTGAATCCCCTGCTTCGCACGTTGCAGCCGTATCCGTTCGAGCGGCTCCGCGCGCTCGCGGCGGCGGTGGTGGCTGACCCCGCCAAGCGCGCGATCAATCTGTCGATCGGCGAGCCGCGGCATCCGACGCCGCGCCTCGTGCTCGACGCGCTCGCCGCTGGCGCGGTCACCGGACTCGCGAATTATCCCACGACCATCGGCGCGCCCGCGTTGCGTGAGGCGATCGCCGGTTGGCTCGCGCGCCGGCATGGTCTACCGATGCTCGATCCCGCCACGCAGGTGTTGCCGGTGCTCGGCAGCCGCGAAGCGCTATTTGCGTTCGCGCAAACGGTGGTCGACGGCAGCCGACCTGGCGCCACCGTGGTCGTACCCAATCCGTTCTACCAGATCTACGAGGGCGCGGCGCTCCTGGCCGGGGCTGACACGTACTGCGTCAACGCCGATTCGGCAGCCGGGTTCGCCCATCACTGGGGTGCGGTTCCCGACGCCGTTTGGTCGCGCACGCAATTGGTTTATGTCTGCTCGCCCGACAATCCAACCGGCCGGGTGCTCGATCGCGACGGCTGGCGCACGCTGTTCGAGCTTTCCGACAAGCACGGTTTCGTGATCGCGTCGGACGAGTGTTATTCGGAGATCTATTTCCACGAAGCGCAGGCGCCGTTGGGCGCACTCGGCGCCGCGCATTCGTTCGGTCGAAGCGCCTATCCGCGGCTCATCGCGTTCGGCAGCTTGTCGAAACGGTCGAATGCACCGGGCTTGCGCTCCGGCTACGCCGCCGGCGATGCATCGCTGATCAAGGCGTTCCTGCTCTATCGCACGTATCACGGGAGCGCGATGTCGGCGGCTGTCGCCGCGGCGAGCGTCGCGGCATGGAACGACGAGACGCACGTGCGTGCCAATCGCGCGCAGTACCAGGAGAAATTCGCGACGCTGCAGCCCCGGCTCGCCTCCGCGCTGTCGTGCACAATGCCGGACGCCGCCTTCTATCTCTGGGCGGCCACGCCGATCGACGATGCCGCGTTCGCACAGAGACTGCTGGCCGAGGAGAACGTGACCGTGCTCCCGGGCAGCTATCTCGCCCGCGATGCGCATGGCACGAACCCGGGGCGAAACCGGGTGCGGATTGCCCTAGTCGCGAGTCTCGACGAGTGCGCGGAAGCCGTCGATCGGATCGTCGCGTTTGCCGGACGGCTTTGACCGCCGCGCCCTCTCGATTTGCCTGTTAGGGGCCACCAGGACGTCCCGTCGGCGCACGCGGCATTTTGTCGCCGAAGCGTCGGAAAATAGCGTATCGGTCCTAATATCGGAACGCATGACTCCGACCGCACCCCCGTCACGACTGCATGCGCTGCTGGCGGGCTTCCACGCCTCGTGGTCGACGATCCTGCTGATCGCTGCGATCAATCTTGGCATTGCGGGCGTGCTTTGGATCGACGACCCGCGGCCGTTCTGGCATCCGTTCGTTACGGTCCAACTGTACGGGTT
>CATPAO010000070.1 GCA_955652025.1 Casimicrobiaceae bacterium | reverse complement strand
GACGGCGTTGTGGGCCGGCATCCGGCACGCGGCAAACCCGGGATCGCTCGACTTCCTTCCGGTGTCGGAGCGCACCGAGGACCACGCGACGCTGGCCCTTGGCGTTGCCGAGAAGCTCGGCGGGTCGATCCAGCAGGCGCGTTATCTCGTCGCGATCGAGCTCCTGATCGCCGCGCAAGCGGTCGATTTGCGCGCTCTCGACCTGCAGCGCCTCGGTGTCGGCGCGCGCTTCGCGTATGAACGCGTCCGCGCAGCCGTCCCCGCGCTCGACGTCGACCGTCCGCTCGGTCCCGACATCGATCGCATCGAGGTTCTCGTTCGCGCCGGCGACTTCAATCTGCCATGAGCTGGTTCTTGCGCAACTGGGATCAGGTCGCCGTCGCGCTCTGGGAGCACGTGACGATCTCGCTGACGGCGCTCGCCATTGCGTTTACGCTTTCGCTCGCCATCGGCATCGTCGCGGCGCGGCACGAGCGCATCTACGCGGTAGCGCTGGGGGTCGCGGGCTTTCTGTACACGATCCCCACGCTCGCGTTCTTGGCGCTCCTGATCCCGGTGGTCGGCCTCGGCCGCACGAACGCGATCATCGCCATGGTTGCCTTCTCGCTCTTGATCCTGATCCGCAACGTAGCGATCGGCATTCGCACCGTGCCGGCCGACGTCGTCGACGCGGCGCGCGGCATGGGCATGAGCGCGGCGCAGATTCTGGCCCGCGTCGAGCTTCCGCTCGCGCTGCCAGTTATCGTCGCGGGACTGCGCGTCGCGGCGGTGACCGTCATCAGCGTCACCGTCGTCGCCGCCTACGTGAACGCCGGCGGTCTCGGAACGCTGATCTTCAACGGCATTGCCAGCGATCATCCGCCGAAGATTTGGGCCGGCGCGCTCGCGGCGTGCGCGCTCGCCGTCAGCGTCGACCTGACACTCGCCGCGGTCGAACGATCACTGCGGCGGGCCCGCGCCTAGGCTGTGAACCGGATCCTCCCGCGATGCTCGCCGAAGCTTGGCATTATCTCGCGACACACCCGGCCCAGTTCGGCAGGGCGCTGGGCGTCCACGTGACGCTGTCGGCGGCGGCTTTGGCGCTCGCTGCCTCCATTGCGATTCCGCTCGGCATCGTCGCCGCGCGCCGTGCCGGCGTCGCGCTGGCGGCAATCAACGCGGCGAACATCGGGCGCACGCTGCCGTCGCTCGCGGTGCTCGCGCTGGTGATGCCGACTCTCGGGACGGGATTCGTGCCGTCGCTCGTCGCGTTGACGCTGTTAGCGCTGCCGCCGATCCTGACGAACACGATCGCGGGCATTGTCGGCGTCGAGCGCGACACCGTCGACGCGGCGCGCGGCATGGGCATGACTGCACGCCAGATCCTGCGTCGCGTCGAACTGCCGGTTGCAACGCCGGTGATTTTCGCGGGCCTCCGCACTGCGGCCGTGCAGGTCGTGTCAGGCGCCGTACTTGCCGCGTTCATTGGCGGCGGCGGGCTCGGTGACTTCATCACCGCGGGGATCGCGATGATGGCCATTCCGCTGCTCCTGGTCGGCGCCATCCCGGTCACGCTACTGTCGCTAGGGACCGATTTCCTGTTCGGCACGCTCGAACGTCGGCTGACGCCCAAAGGGATGCGCGCCGAATGATCACACTTTCGAATCTCACCAAGCGTTTCGACGATGACGGAGCGCCTGTGGTCGATGCGCTTTCGCTCGAGATCGGCGCCGGTGAAATTTGTGTCCTGATCGGGCCCTCCGGCTGCGGCAAGACGACGACGATGCGCATGATCAACCGGATGATCGAGCCCGACGCCGGATCGATCACCGTCGGCGGCCGCGACGTGACGCACATCGATCCCGTTCTGCTCCGCCGCTCGATAGGCTACGTGATCCAGCAAGTCGGGCTGTTTCCGCATCTCACCATCGCCGACAACGTGGCGATGGTGCCCAAGCTGCTCGGCTGGGACGCGGCGCGCGTCGCGCGGCGTGTCGACGAGCTGCTTGCGCTCGTGCACATGGAGCCGGCCCTGCATCGCGACCGATTTCCACGCGAGCTTTCCGGTGGCCAGAAGCAGCGCGTCGGCGTGGCGCGCGCGCTCGCCGCCGATCCGCCGGTCATGCTGATGGACGAGCCGTTCGGGGCGATCGATCCAATCACGCGCACCAGCCTGCAGGACGAGTTCCTGCGCATCCTGCACAAACTCGACAAAACAATTGTGTTCGTTACGCATGACATCGACGAGGCGATCCGGATGGGCACGCGGATCGCGATCATGCGTGCCGGCAGGCTCGTGCAGTACGACACGCCGGAGGCGATCCTCGCGCATCCGGCCGATCCATTCGTCGAGGCCTTCGTCGGCGGCGACCGCGCGCTGAAGCGCCTCTCGCTCTTGTCGGTCGATACGCATTACACACGCGAAGCGCCGCCCGGGGACGCGCCACGGCTTGCGCGAACGTCGAATCTCCGCGATGCCTTGTCGATGCTGCTGACCGCAGGGGCGGAGCGCGCGGCCGTCGTGGATGCCAACGAAGCCGTGGTCGGCACGCTGACGATCGAGTCGATCCGGACCGTTCTTTGCGTCAAGCCGGCAACGGCAGAAATTCGGTAAACGGCAGGAAATCGCCGCCTTCGACGCGCTCGCGCATCGCCTCCAAATCCAGCGCGAACGCGCGGTCGCGGTCCCAGAACGGCGCCGCGGTCCGCACGAGCGCGAACGCCTGTTGCAGCCGCGGCGACGTCGAGAGCGGCCGTCGCAACTCCACGCCCTGCGCTGCGGCGAGCAACTCGATCGCGACGATGCCCGCTGTGTTCGCCGCCATCGGCGTCAACCGCCGCGCGGCGTTGGTCG
>CATPAO010000069.1 GCA_955652025.1 Casimicrobiaceae bacterium | reverse complement strand
TTGCTCAATACTACAACGGTGAGGAATCGGAGACACCGTGCGGGCATCATCACCGCTCGGGCTCCCTTAATGGTTGCGATCGAGTCGGTGGATCGAGAACTCCGAACGCAGGGTGCAGGACGAGGGCACTCGGCGGCGCAATGATGCAGGTTTATCTCGCTCGGGTTCACCGTCACAAGTGAAGGGGACGGCTCGGGATTGTTCCGGCGAGTCCGTGCGCGAGGGACGGTGGCACTCGAAACCTGCTTCGCGGCGCGCTGTCTAATTGGTGGCTCGCCGGCCGCACAACTCAAGGAGTGCGCCATGATTCGGAAACGCAGTTTACGGCTGGTTCAACTCGCTCTGGTCGCGATCCTGGAGTCCATTCTGCCAGGAAGTGCGATTGCCGGGGGTGGTGGCGGACATGGCGGCGATAGCAGCATGAACCCTTTCACCGGCGACTCGTACGCCTATTTTCATGGCGGCCATAATCTCGGCGAACAAGCGATGATCATCCCGTGGCGCGCGCCGGTTGCGCAGGCAGCGTATTCCGATGGCCGCCGGGTGCCGAATGGGACTGCGAAAACTCCAATCACCACGACGACAAATGGTCGGACCGCGGCGTTCCGTTCGCTCGATGCGACGCACGGCGATCAGCGTACGGGCACGCAGCAAGGAGGCACGCCTTAGCGTCAGGGGTCATCGCAACGGGCAATACTCCGATGCCGATTCATATCGGGCTGACCACGCTCAGGGGCCGCTACACGACGCCCAGGCGAAGGCTTTTTGCACTTAGCTCTGCGCCCGTCGCACCGGGAGCGACGAGATCAGAGCTCAGGACGTCGATCTAAGCGGCCTCGCGCGGCTCGTCTGCACGTACTCTATTCTTGTCGACGTGCTCGCTTAGGTAATCGGAGCACAGCATCTTGATCGTATATCGATCACATCGTGCCCTATCCGCCTCCGCTCGCTTCGCAGCGCTTCTCTGGCGTAATTCTTCTCTGGGATCACCTCGCGACGGGTCGTCACGGATCGCCTTTTGTTGCGCCCACGATTATCGAACACTCGATAGACTCAAATGTGGGTAAGTGCCAAGCTTGATCTGGCGTAAACGCCCGCCGCGTGTTCTGAAACGATAGACCCCTGTGCGCCGATTAGACGTGTCTCCCAGAGGTCTCAGCGCGTTTTTTAGTCGCAATCCTGGGCATGATGCGTCCAGCAGCGGCGGATCGGGATAGCGATGCCTTGAAACCGCGAGACCGGTAAGATGTTTGCCTTCTCTCATGAAATGCTCCGCACGGTGACAATACTGAAAGCCATACTAATGTGCCAACATCCTCAGCAACCTTGATGATCGTCCAGATACTTGTGTAGATTGAAACGACGTATCGAATTGGACGTAAACTCCTGTGAGTAAAACGAAAAGTGGCATCGACCTAGTGACTCTTCAAGACGTTAAAACCGTTTCGTCATCGTCACACACGCCGATGATGCAGCAGTATCTGCGCGTCAAGGACGGCCATCCCGACAAGCTGGTGTTCTATCGGATGGGCGATTTCTACGAGCTTTTCTATGCCGATGCGGAGCGTGCGGCACGGTTGCTCGACATCACGCTGACGGCGCGCGGACAGTCGGCGGGTGCGCCGATCCCCATGGCGGGTGTGCCGCACCACGCGATCGAGCAGCATCTCGCGCGGCTACTGAAACAGGGCGAAAGCGCGGTGATCGTCGAGCAATTCGGCGATCCGGCCACGACCAAGGGCCCGCTCGAGCGCAAAGTGTCGCGCATCGTCACGCCGGGCACGCTGACCGAGGCAAACCTGCTCGAGCCCAAGCGCGATTGCGTGCTCGCCGCCGTGAACCACGGCAAGGCGCGCGCCGGGATCGCGTGGATGAGCCTCACGTCCGGCCGGTTGACGCTCACCGAAATACCGGCCGGCGAAGTGAATGCGGCGCTCGAGCGTCTCGAACCGGCCGAGTTGCTCCTGCAGGACGATGCACCGGCGCCCGCGCTCCGCGGCATGACACCGCCTGCGCGCGCGCTCCCGGCGTGGCACTTCGACCACGCCGCGGCGGAGCGCGCGCTTGCGCGTCAACTCGGCACCCAGGATCTCGCCGCCTATGGCGCCAAAGACGTGCCGCTGGCGGTGGGCGCCGCCGGCGCGCTGCTCATGTACGCCGGCGCGACGCAGCAGTCGCCGCTGCCGCACGTACGCGATCTCGCCGTCGAGACAGAGAGCGAATTCGTCGGCCTGGATCCGGCGACCCGACGCAATCTGGAAATCACCGCGACGCTCGCCGGCGAACCGGCGCCCACGCTCTTCTCGCTGCTGGACGGCTGCGCGACCGCGTCCGGCAGCCGTCTGTTGCGCCGCTGGTTGACGCAGCCGCTCCGCGACAGGCGGCAAACGTCGCGCCGTCACGACGCCGTCGAGATGCTTGTCGAACGCGCGCCGGAGCAGCGCACGGTCCGTGCCGCGCTGGCGCGTACGGTCGATGTCGAGCGTGTCGTGTCGCGGATTGCGCTCTCGAGCGCGCGTCCGCGCGATCTCGCCGGGTTGCGCGACACGTTGGGCGAACTGCCGGCGCTTGCGGCGCGGGTCGCGGAGTTCGACGCCGCGTTGCTGCAAGACGTCGCGGCGGATCTTGCGCCCGATCCTGCATGGCATGCGCTGCTCGCCCGCGCGGTGATGCCGGAGCCTTCCGCCCAACTCCGCGACGGTGGCGTGATCGCCGACGCCTACGACGTCGAGCTGGACGAACTTCGCGCGATCGACGCGCATTGCGGAGAATTCCTCGTCGACTTGGAACGGCGCGAGCGCGAACGAAGCGGGATCGCCAACCTCAAGGTCGAATACAACCGCGTCCATGGGTTCTATATCGAAGTGACCCATGCCAACGCCGAGCGCATTCCCGACGACTATCGCCGCCGGCAGACGCTCAAGAACGCCGAGCGCTACGTCACGCCAGAACTGAAATCGTTCGAAGACAAGGCGCTTTCCGCGCAGGAACGGGCGCTCGCGCGCGAACGGTTCTTATTCGAACGACTGCTCGAAGCCCTGTTGCCGGCGATTCCCGCTCTGCAGCGCGCGGCGGCCGCGATCGCCACGCTGGACGTCGTCGCCAATCTGGCAGAACGCGCGAGCGCCTTGCAACTCACCCGCCCGGCATTCGCGTCCGACGCCGGAATCGCGATCGAGCGCGGCCGACATCTGGTCGTCGAGCGGCAGGTCGAGGCCTTCATACCCAACGACGTGACGCTGTCGCGCGAGCGGCGATTGCTCGTCGTCACGGGGCCGAACATGGGCGGCAAATCAACGTACATGCGCCAGACTGCGGTGATCGCGTTGCTCGCCTGCTGCGGGAGCTTCGTGCCAGCGGCGCGGGCGACGATCGGTCCGCTCGATGCGATCTACACGCGTATCGGCGCATCCGACGACTTGGCGGGCGGCCGCTCGACGTTCATGGTCGAGATGACCGAGGCGGCGTACATCCTGAATCGCGCGACGCCGGAAAGCCTAGTGTTGATCGACGAGATCGGTCGCGGCACGTCGACTTACGACGGACTCGCGCTCGCCTGGG
>CATPAO010000068.1 GCA_955652025.1 Casimicrobiaceae bacterium | reverse complement strand
TGCTTGGATGATGGCCTACACGGACCATGCCGTTGTGGGCCCGCAGATCGAGACGCTTCGATCACCGCAGACGTGGATTGCGTCGAAATGGGCGGAAATGATTCATCCCATCATGTTGCGCGCCGACAGCATGTAGGCGGGGCATGTCGTGGCTTCCGGCCAATCGTGTCAGCTCACTGAAAACAAGCGCACCGAACTCGTGATCAAGAATGAAGCCGGCCGGATCGTTGCGAAGGATAGCCACGGAAACGATCCTCGGCGCATCAAGGGCTAAGGTGGCTCTTGAGGAAGTCGCCCTTGCTCTTTCACCGCGGGCGAACGGTTTTCGCACACGCGCGCGTCAGCCTTTCAAAGGAGAATGAATATGCTCAAGATGGCAAGCAAGTCCGCGGGGCTCTCGACGCTGTTGTTGGTGGGTGCGGTAGGAATTCTGGCGAGTTGTGCAACGATGGCGCCGATGATGGGCGGTCAACGGCTAGTCTTGAGTGGCGCTGAGGAAGTGCCGCCGGTCACGACGTCGGCCAGTGGCAACGCGACGGTGGACATCAAGCCGGATCGATCGGTGACGGCCACGGTAACCGTTTCCGGCATGACCGCTACCGCGTCGCATATTCACGAAGCCGCGATGGGTGCGAATGGACCGGTGATCGTGCCCTTCACTAAGACGGGCGACAACACCTTCGCCGCGGCCGAAGGTGCAAAGCTGACCGAAGCGCAGTACGAGAGCTACAAGGCAGGCAAGTTGTACGTCAACGTGCACAGTGCCAAGAATCCTGGCGGCGAAATCCGCGCGCAGCTCAAGGGCAATCTGTAGCCTGTTGGGGGGTCGACCGCTGCGCGGCGCGTAAAAGCGCCCGCAGCCAGTAGATGCACGTCGTACGAAGTTCCTAGAACAAGGCGCTTCGTCCTTAGCGCTTCGTACGTCGATCGTAGCCTGGGCGACTCGTTGCTGCCTGCTCAGTTCAAGGCAACGCCCGCCGACCACTCCTCACCCCCCTGGCCCGGAGATACTGGTACAGCGTCTCCCGGCTGATCCCGTACGCCCGCGCGAGGTCTGCCTTCGGAATCCCTGCATACGCCTCCTCTCGCTGCGCTCGAACTCGGCGACCGCACCCAACACATTCAGCATGAGAGTGGACATCGCGGACGCACCGTCAGGCGTGAACGTAAGCGACTCCTTAGCGAACTGAACCGTGACCCCACGCGACATCAGGTCCTCCACGATGGTCCGCAAGTCCAGCACGTTCCGGGCGAGCCGGTCCATGCTGTGGACGATGAGCGTGTCGCCGTCGCGCACGAACCGTAGCGCCTCTTGTAGCGCGGGTCGGTTTGCATCCTTGCCGCTCGCCTTGTCGGTGAACGCCCGATCGAGGGTCACGCCGTCGAGCTGGCGCTCCGTGTTCTGATCGAGAGTCGAAACTCGGACGTACCCGATGCGCTGTCCTGACCTGGTCGCTACCTTCGCCTTCGCCTTGCCCTTCGTCGTCCCTGCCATGGTGTCCGCTCCTGGTGAACCGGCGGGTTTACGCGAAGGAGCCGCTACGCCGTCCATTGGACTCTAAGCATTGTTGAGGCGACCGCGCAAGCGGGGCACGACCTCGGCCTGGAAGACGCGGAGCGTCCCGAAGTGAATCACGACACAAAAGGTACGCCGGGAATGGTTGACATTATCGCGACCATACTGGACCCACGCGGTTACATCCGCGGTTGTTTTCTTCATCGCATGATCCCGCAGATTACGGAGCCGTTGGTATACCGCATAAATTTAGCCGACTCCGCCGGTGCGGACGGAACGCCCGCCGGCGAGGGTCCGGTTGAACGCCCGCCCCACGCCTCATTTCGCGGCGGGTTCATGTGCGGCGGCAGCCGCCCATTGCGCCACGGATTAGCGACTTTGCTTCTTTGGTAGCGACGCGGCATAGTCCAGACCACGCCGGACCCATTTGGCAAGTGCCGTCTCATCTTTGAGCTCGGCGGCACCTACTAATAGCCAACCCTTCATCGGGCGACCGGATATATCGAAGATCCGTGTTCCGGGTTCGGCCGGCGCCGACTCTGTCGACCCCGGATCGATGCGAACAATGAGCTCATTTCCGTGAATGCCGCAGCTCATATTCCCGTGAAGAAGAAAAGCCAGACCCCCGAACATCTTCTTCTCGGATAGGCCGCTGTGCTTTCTAACTTGCCTGCGGACGCGCTCGGCGAGCTTCTCGTCAAACGCCATTCGTGTTCCTTTCGGATAGTCGAGAAGAGGGCCTAACAACACAGCTTAATCGGCCCCGCCGGCTCGTTCGAAGGCCCGCCGGGTGGGGTGCGCATTCAACACCGGGTTAGGTGTCTCCGGCAGGGACGATTGCCGCAGTTTCAACCATGAGGATGACGGCACGCTCAGGGGCGCGTGTGCGGTGAACGACCCCCCTCGGTACGACGTACCCCTGTCGCGGTTTCAGATCGACGGATTGGTCTTCCAGATCGATGATGAAGTGGCCGTCGAGGACAAAGAAGAACTCGTCGTCGTTGTCGTGCTTGTGCCAGTGGTACTCACCCTGCATGACGCCAAGCCGAACAACCGAATCGTTCACTTTGCAGAGGGTCTGGTTGTACCAACGTTCCGTGCAGGCGTCCACCAGCGAGGAAACGTCAACCAAGCTCAGTGCCGGGAATCGAATATCAAGATACGTGGCGTAAGAGTACGTCTGCGGTTCGCTCATGATGCGCGCCCAGGAAAGAGTTAATACGAACGCGGTCTGGAAAGAAAATGATAGGCCACCAGCAGGACGATAGCGCCGACCAACCCACCGACAAAACCCGCCGATTGTCCGGCTTGATACCAGCCGAGAAAGTGCCCGATATACGTGGCGATGAGAGACCCGGCGATGCCAACAGCAGCGGTCAAAAAGAAACCGCCAGGTCCGGATCCGGGCGTAAGCAGCTTGGCAATGAGTCCCACGACGAAGCCGACTAGGATGGTCCAGACAATGTGCACGTTGTTCTCCCTTCCTTCGGCGACGTTGATCACAGCGAACTTCTACGATACCAAAATCATAATCCAGACATGGTGCCGCCGTGGTTCAAGTACCTTCCCGCGCCGCGCTGACGTGCGCTCGATAACAGGCCCGTATCAGCGCGTCCGGCAAGCGCAGGGTCAGGCGGTTCGGCGTGGGGAAGTGACCGCATAAACAATGAAGAGGCCAAACGCAATGGCCACACTCAGGCAGAGCCGCGTGACTAAAGGCCCCTGATTCGACCACCAATCAAGTATGGCGCGCGAGCGCTCAACTCCGAAGAAAGGTGTGAGCACTCCCGCGATGATGATGAGAATACCAAGGATACGAAGCACCGTAGGCAGGCGCGAATCAGGCGCCACCCGCACCAGTACCACCCCGATGCCAATACGCAAAGCGGCCACAGCGTAAAGTGCGGCGGGTGTTAGCAGCGAGCGCCCAAATTCGAGAATGATTGAGGGAGCCACGACGCCAACCAGGCCGATGGCACCGATAACAAGACCGATGGCTATGGCGAGAACTTTCACCTTGGCCCCTTTCCGCCGCCTAAACGACTCAAGCTAACCGGCGCGCCGCGCTGACCCTCGCCTAGTAAAAGCCGCGCCCCGGCACGTCCGGTTGCGCAGGGTTAGGCTGCGGCGCTCGAGGGACCAACCGGGACGCTTGGGAACTGAGCGCGTATAGAGCGCACGAAACCGTCGGTATCCGCGGGCGAAACCACGACGATGCGGTTTGGCAGAAAGAGTGCCACCGAGTGCGCAGGGTCGGTGACGAACGCCCGAAAACGCCCAAACACGCGATTCCGGTAGAGGCCGGTGAACGAGAACATGCCGCCGTTGCCGACTAGCCTGATTGAGCATTTCATGATTGTGGAGTCGGCGTAAATGCGATGCAAGCCGGAGAGTGGGATCTGTGTTGACCACAGGAGCCGACGGACGCGAAGGTGACCACGCTCGAGCTCGTAACCGGCCACGATGAATAGGGTTGCGAAGAGGGCAATGGCGGGCGGGACGAACGCCACGAGAGTTCCAAAGTCCTCAGCGTAAAGAACGCGAGTACCGTGCGGGATGGCCTTCGCAGCGGCCACGCCGATGGCGACAAGGACAGCACTCCCGAGGAACGAGCTCACCTTCAAGAATGTGGGCCACCGAGCGGATGCGAAGTGTTGCATGAGCGAGGATGACATACCTGCCACCTAATTTTGGAGTTCGGCGGACGCCAATGACGGCCCGCTGCAACGACTGGTTAGGTAACCCCGCCTTAGCTCCCGGTTCG
>CATPAO010000067.1 GCA_955652025.1 Casimicrobiaceae bacterium | reverse complement strand
TCTGCCGGAGGCACGATGCCTTTTTCGGCGAGCTTGATCATCGTCTCGTTCATCATTCGCGTCTTGCGGACTTTGTACCAAATCAGCAGCACAATGATCAGCAGCGGAACGAGGAACACCAGGAGCACGGTCAGAAACACCAGCCCCGCGAGCCACGGCGCATCCTGGACGAAGTCCTGGAACGAATCATATTCGCGGTCCGAGCCGAACGCCCCGACGTGGACGCGCTTCTTGCCCTTGTCGACCATGACGCCGCGCGGGCTGATCGTAATGTTCGTATCGTCTTTGGCGGCGGTCCCGTCATCGGCCGCGGTCCCGTCATCGGCCGCGTCGGCCGGCTTCTCGACCGCAGCAGCGGATTTGGCCGCATCCTTGGTGGGCGCGGCGGGGGCTTTGCCCGTCTTGGTCTCGGCCTGCGCGACGTGGATGATCTCCACGGCCGGCGCCGCGATGACATCCGGCGCCTGGGGCACGAGCCACGCGGCCAGCCCGGCGGCGAAGGCCGCACCCAGCACCCACCGGCGGGCGGCGCTCGTAACGCGATGATTCATCGGGTCTCCCATTTTTCTCTCCATCCGGTTGGATGCATCGAACCCTGCCGGCGGATTCGGGCGAATGCGCGTTGGCGCCGCCGCAACAGCCCGAAACAAACTCGGGACCTTGGCGCCGGATCGGCCGAATTGCCCATGCTATCATCGACGACGACCCTCGATTCGCGGTGAGAAGTCGCCGCGCCCACCCGCTGATGGCCGTTGTCCGCGCCGCGTCGCTCCCGCTGATCTCTTTCCGCACCGTTGCCGTTATCGGCGCCATCACGCTTCGCGCCGCGATGCTGTTCATGCTGCTCTTGGCATCGCCACTTGCACGCGCGCAGGAAGGCGACACGGTCACGCTCAACTTCGTCAACGCCGACATCGATGCCGTGGTGAAGGCGGTCGCCGAAATCACCGGCCGCAATTTCATCCTCGATCCGAAGGTCAAGGGGACGATCAACATCGTTTCGGCACGCCCGGTGCCGAAGAGCCTCGTCTATCCGACGTTGCTTTCCGCGCTGCGCATGCAGGGGTTCGCGGCGATCGAGACCGACGGCGTGGTCAAGATCGTCGCCGAAGCCGATGCCAAGCAGCAGGGAGGGCCGGTGAGCCGCGGCGCGGTCGGCGCCGATGGCGACCGCCTGGTCACGCAGGTCGTCATCCTGCGCAACGAATCGGCCGCGCAACTCGTGAACGTCTTGCGCCCGCTCATTTCGCCGAACAATGCGATCGCGGCATTTCCTTCGGCCAACGCGCTCGTCATCACCGATTACGCCGACAACGTGAAGCGCATCCTGCGGATCGTCGCGTCGCTCGACCAGCCCCCGTTGGGCGAGCCTCTGATCGTGCCGGTCAAATATGCGTCTGCGCTCGACATGGTCGCGATGCTGAACAAGCTTCAGGGTGACGGCGGCGGACAGCCGAATGCGCCCGACCTCCGCGATCGCGTCTCGCTCGTCGCGGACCCACGCTCGAACAGCGTGCTCGTGCGCTCGGAGAATCCGGCGCGCGCGGTCCGCGCGCGGCAGTTGATCGAGCAGCTCGACACGCCGCAACGCGCCGGCGGCAACGTCTTCATCGTGTATTTGAAGAATGCGGACGCGACGCGCGTCGCGGAAATACTGCGCGGACTCTACGGCAACACCGATCGCTCGTTCGCGACGGGACCAGCGGCGGCATCTCCGCAGGCAACGGCGACGGCGACGTCCGCCACGGCGACCGCGGGAATGACCGGGGTGTCGCCGGCGGCGACGACGCCGCTCACCGGCAGCGCGGCGCTGCCCGCGAGCACGCCCATCGTCGCCGGCGCCGCGACGATCCAGGCGGACCCCGCCAACAACGCGCTGATTATCATGGCGCCGGAGGCGATCTACAACAACTTGCGCGCGGTGATCGAAAAGCTGGACGTTCGCCGCGCGCAAGTGTTCATCGAAGCGCTGATCGTCGAGCTGACCGCCGATCGCGCCGGCGAATTCGGCATCCAATGGCAGGTGCTGACGGGCGCCGATCCGCGGCGCACCGGCGTCCAGGGCATCGGCGGCACGAATTTCGGCGCGCGCGGCGGCGGCACCAACATCATCGACGCGTCGGTGAACCTGGGAAGTCTCGCGCAGGGCTTGAATCTCGGCATCCTCAACGGCTCGATCACGATTCCCGGTCTCGGCGTCATCAGCAACCTCGGGCTCCTCATCCGCGCGCTCGCGAGCGACACCAGGGCGAACATCCTGTCGACGCCGACGCTGCTCACGCTCGACAACGAGGAAGCGCGGATCATGGTCGGCTCGAACGTGCCGTTCATCACCGGCCAGTACGCGACCACCGGCTCGACGTCGACCGTGCAGCCGTTCCAGACGATCGAGCGTCACGACGTCGGGCTCCTGCTCCGCGTCAAGCCGCAGATCACCGAGGGCGGCACGGTGCGCATGGTGCTCTACCAGGAGGTCTCGCGTGTGGATGCGGGCACGACGACGAACACGACCGGTCCGACGCTCACCAAACGCTCGCTCGAGTCGTCGGTCGTCATCGACGACCAGCAGATCGTCGTGCTGGGCGGCCTGATCCAGGACTCGTTCACCGACACGACCGACAAGATTCCCTACGCGGGCGACCTGCCTACGTTCGGACAATTGTTTCGTTACGACACGCGTACGCGGACGAAGACGAACCTGCTCGTGTTCTTGAAGCCCACGGTGATCAGAACGGCCGCCGACGGCCGCCGGATCACCTCCGAGCGGTATGACTATTTGCGCGGCGAGCAGTCGGACATCCAACCGGACCAGCGCTGGTTCTGGCCCGACCCGACGGCCCCCGAGCTGCCGTCGAAACCGGCGATGCCCGGCGTCGCGGTGCCTGTTCCGGCGCCTCCGCCCGCAAAATAGCCGCACACGAGCGTCGTCGAGCCGCGATGACCGCCACCGCCGCTGCCCCCATCGCGCCGGACCCGACGCTCGCCGCGCGCATTCCGTATGCGTTCGCGAAAACGCACGGGGTGCTCGCGTACGGCCACGAGGGTGAGGCCGTCGTCGTGCTGTTGCGGCCCGATGCCACCGTCGACGGCATCGCAGAACTGAAGCGCGTACTGAAATCGCCGCTGGTGACCCGCGCGCTTGCCGCCGACGTTTTCGCGGCCGAGTTGGCGCGCGCCTACAACCAGGGAGCGGGAGGCGCGCTCGCGTGGAGCGACGACGCGAGCGAGGGCGATCTTGCGCGGCTCCTGCAGGATCTGCCGCCATCCGAAGACCTGCTCGACAGCGGCACGCAAGCGCCGGTCATACGGATGATCAACGCGCTCTTGCTGCAAGCACTCCGCGAGCGCGCGTCCGATCTTCATTTCGAGCCCTACGAGTCGCGCTCGGTCGTGCGCTTTCGCATCGACGGCGTGCTCACCGACGTCATCGAGCCGCCGCGCGCGCTGCACGCGGCACTGGTGTCCCGTCTCAAGATCATGGCGAGCCTCGACATCGCGGAAAAGCGCTTGCCACAGGATGGCCGCATCGCGCTCAAGCTGGGCGATAAGCAAGTCGACGTTCGCGTGTCCACGCTGCCGACTGGCGCCGGCGAGCGCGTCGTGCTGCGATTGCTGGACAAGGATTCGGCGCGGCTCGATCTCGCCGTGCTCGGCATGGCCGACGACACGCTTCATCGGATCGACCGCCTGATCCGCGAGCCGCACGGCATCGTGCTCGTCACCGGGCCGACGGGATCGGGCAAGACGACGACGCTGTATGCGGCGCTGTCGCGGCTGCCACGCGACACGACGAACATGATGACGGTCGAGGATCCGATCGAGTACGCGCTCGATGGCGTCGCGCAGACGCAGGTGAGCCCGCGGATCGAATTGACGTTCGCGCGTGCGCTGCGGGCGATTCTGCGCCAGGACCCCGACGTCATCATGATCGGCGAAATCCGCGATCTCGAGACTGCACAGATCGCGGTGCAGGCGTCGCTGACCGGGCACCTGGTGCTCGCGACGCTGCACACGAACGACGCGGCAAGCGCCGTGACCCGGCTTGCGGACATGGGGGTCGAACCTTACCTGCTCGCGTCGAGCTTGTTGGGCGTGCTGGCGCAGCGATTGGTGCGAACGCTGTGTCCCGCGTGCCGCACCGCTGCCCCGCCCACCGCCGGCGAGGCAAAGCTCAACGGCGACCTCGGCCTTTCGGCTTCGCAACCCGTGTGGATGGCGCCCGGTTGCGCGCAGTGCAACGACACTGGCTATCGCGGACGCACCGGCGTGTACGAACTTCTATTGGTCGACGAATCGCTCCGCCGGCTCATTCACGACGGCGCGGGCGAGTTGGCGCTGCGCGCTGCGGCGACGCGCGCCGGCATGCGCACGCTGCGCGCCGACGGCGCACGCTGGGTGACCGCGGGCGCGACTTCGCTTGCCGAGGTGGTCCGCGTCACGCGCGACCAGTGAGCGTTCGCGTGACCGCGTTTCGCTGGGAGGCCGTCGACCCGCAGGGCCGCATTCGCCACGGCCTGGTCGACGCCGAAACGCCGCGCGCTGCGCGCGATCGTTTGCGCGCCGACGGCCTGACGCCCACTGCGCTCGACGCCGCGCCGGATCGCGGCGACCCGCTCTCCCACGCGCGGGTGGCGTCAGGCGAAGTCGCGCTCGCCACGCAGCAGCTCGCGACGCTCATGCAATCGGGAATGCCGCTCAACCAGGCGCTGACCGCGGTCGCCGAGCAGGCCGATCATCCGCGCACCGCGGCGATCTTCGTGGCGCTCCGTGATCACGTTTCCACCGGCGAGGCGCTGCCCGCGGCGATGGCGCGTTTTCCGCGCACGTTCGGCGCGCTCTATCGCGGTCTCGTGGCCGCGGGCAGCGAGACGGGACGGTTGGCGGAAGTCCTGGCGCGGCTCGCCGATTATCTCGAGGCGCGCGCCGCGCTGCGGCAGAAATTCACGACAGCGCTGATCTATCC
>CATPAO010000066.1 GCA_955652025.1 Casimicrobiaceae bacterium | reverse complement strand
TCGCCATTGCGCTCGACGTCCGCGACGGCGCGGCGATCCGCGGCGTGGTCGCCGGACTGCCGCGGCTCGACCTCCTCGTCAACTGCGCTGGCACGATCCGGCGTGGCGCCGAGCACGACCCCGAGGTCTTCGCCGACGTCGTGGCCATCAATCTGACCGGGACGATGCGCTGCTGCGCGGCCGCGCGCGACAAGCTGAAGGCGACGGGCGGTGCTATCGTCAATACCGGGTCGATGCTGTCGTTCCACGGCGCAAGCAAAGGCGGCGTCGCGCAGCTTACCAAGTCGCTCGCGATCGCGTACGCTGCCGACGGCATTCGCGTGAACGCCGTCGCACCCGGCTGGGTGAAAACATCGTTGACGCAGGCGCTGCAAGACGATGCGGCGCGGAGCGCGGCGATTCTCGCGCGGACGCCGCTCGGGCGCTGGGCGGAGCCGGCGGACATTGCCGGCGCGGTGGTGTTTCTCGGCTCGCCGGCCGCGCGTTTCGTGACCGGCGTCGTGCTGCCCGTCGACGGCGGCCATCTTGCGATGTGAGGGGGGATCCTATGCCGCTGGGAACCGCAATTCGTCATTTGCGCAAGGGCGAATGGACGAAGGCGCATACGCTCGTCCAGAACGACGAATCGGCGCTCGGATGTTGGGCGCACGGCATCGTGCACATGATGGAAGGCGATCTCGGCAACGCGCGCTATTGGTACCGTCGCGCGCATCGGACGTTTCCACGCGAGGCCGATCCGGCGCATGAAATCGCCGCGTTGACGGCGGCGATGAAAGCCACGCAGCAGTGAGCGCCGCCGGGGCGTTCCCGTTCATCGCGCCGGCGTTAGGCATCCGCCCCGAGATCGCCGTCGCGGCGCTGCCCGACGACGAGCGCGTCTGGGTGCCGCAGGCGGCGGACGTCTGGTTCCGGCCGCTCCTGCTCAACACGGTGTCCGGCGGCTGGTGCAATTTGTTGCGCATTCGCCGCTCGGGCGTGCTGTCGCGCCATCGGCATCCGATGCTCGTCGTCGGGTACGTGATCAAGGGTCGTTGGAAATACCTCGAGCACGATTGGACGGCGGAGGAGGGCAGCTTCGTCTACGAGCCGCCGGGTGAAATTCACACGCTCACCGTTCCCGCCGATTGCCCAGAGATGATCACGTTTTTCAATATCTCGGGCGCGATGATCTATCTGGACCAAGACGGGCGCCAGAACGGCTACGAAGACGTCTTCAGCAAAATCGAAATGTGCCGTGCACATTATTCGACCTGCGGATTGGGGGCCGATTACGTCGATCGGTTCATTCGATGACGCCGGGCGCCAGCGCAACCTATGCGTGGGGATCGATTCTCGCGGTCGGCGGAGGCGCGGCCGTCGGTGCGTGGCTTCGTTGGGGACTCGGCATCGTGCTCAATCCACTGATTCCGACACTGCCGCTCGGAACGCTCGCGGCCAATCTGGGAGGCGGTTTGCTGATGGGTTGCGCGATGGAGCTCGTCAGTCGCCACTCGATGATGACGCCCGAGATGCAACTCCTGGCGACCACGGGATTTCTGGGCGGCCTCACGACGTTTTCCACGTTTTCGGCCGAAATTACGACGCTCCTCCTGCGCCGCGAATGGTTGTGGGGCGCGATCGGCGTTGCGTCGCATGTCGTGGGCTCGCTCGTGCTGACCGTCGCCGGCATTCTGTTGATGCGCGCCGTATTTTCGTGGGGAGGCTCGCCATGAAAGGGACGCTGCTTCGGTTCTACGTCCACGAGAATCGCAAGCACGGTCACATCCTGCTCTACGAATGGATGCTCGAGCAGGCGAAAGAGCTGGGCGTTCACGGCGGCTCGGCATTTCGCGCCATCGCCGGCTTCGGGCGCCACGGCGTTCTGCACGAAGAACATTTTTTCGAACTGGCCGGCGATCTCACGGTCGCCATCGATTTCGCGGTGACCGACGAGGAAGCGGAGCGACTCGTCGATCTGATACGTGGGGAGCGGATCCCAACGTTCTACGTACGCGTCCCGATCGAGTTCGGCGCGGTCGGCGGGGAAGAGTAGCGCTTCGCGCTGCAGGAGCGAACGCGCGGCCCCCCCGGGTCCGGCTACACTTACCGGCTCGACTCGTCACACAGGAGCGGCCATGGCCCAGGCAATTCGCATTCACACCACCGGCGGACCGGAGGTCCTCACGCTGGACGACGTCGTCGTCGGCGATCCCGGTCCGGGCCAGGCGCGCGTGCGCCACACGGCGATCGGCGTCAACTACATCGACACCTATCATCGGAGCGGCCTGTACAAGTTGCCGCTGCCGTCGGGCATCGGCAGCGAGGCCGCGGGTGTCGTCGAGGCGGTCGGGTCGGATGTCGATTGGGTCAAGCCCGGCGATCGCGTTGCCTACAGCGGGCACGCACCGGGCGCGTATTCGACATCGCGCGTGATGCCGGCGGATCGACTCGTCAAGCTGCCGGCCGGCATCGACGATCGCACGGCGGCGACGCTGATGCTCAAAGGCTTGACCGTGCAGTATTTGTTCCGGCAAACGTACAAGCTTTCCGCCGGCGACACGATCCTGTTCCATGCGGCCGCCGGCGGCGTCGGCCTGATTGCGTGCCAATGGGCGCGTGAGCTCGGCGTGACGATGATCGGAACGGCCGGATCCGACGAGAAGGCGGCGCTGGCCCAGGCGAACGGCTGCACGCACACGATCGTCTACACGCGCGAGAACTTCGTCGAGCGCGTGAAGGCACTAACGGGCGGCGAGGGCGTGCCGGTCGTCTACGACGCGGTGGGCAAGGACACGTTTCCCGCGTCGCTCGATTGCCTGTCGCCGCGCGGGATGTTCGTGAGCTTCGGCAATTCCTCGGGGCCAGTGCCACCGTTGGATATCATGTTGCTCGCACAAAAAGGATCGCTGTACATGACGCGGCCGACGCTGCTGACGTACGCCAACTCGCGCGCCAACATCAACGCGATGGCGAAGGAGCTGTTCGACCTTGTCGTCGCCGGCAAGATCAAGTCGGAGCCGCGCCAGACGTTCGCGCTCAAGGACGCGGCCGCGGCGCATCGCGCGCTGGAGTCGCGGGCTACGACGGGCGCAAGCGTGCTGCTGCCTGATTGACGAGCGCGCGCGCGGCGGTGGCGAGCTCCGACGCCACGACACCGAGCGGCCCCGCACGTTGGGCGACCAGCGCGTCGGCCGCCGCCCCGTGCAGAGAGACCGCATAGCGCAGCGCGTTCTTGGGCGCGAGGCCTTGCGCGAGCAGCGCACCTAACATCCCCGCGAGCACGTCGCCGCTGCCCGCGGTGGCCAGCGCGGGACCGCCGCTCGCGTTGATATCGAATCCGCCGTCGGCGTAGGCGAGCACGCTGCCGGCGCCCTTCAGCACCACCGACGCGCGAAAATCCTGCGCGAGTGACGCCGCCGCGGCGAGCCGATCGGCGTTGATCGCGGCGGCGTCGCAACCCAGCAGACGCGATGCCTCCGTCGGGTGCGGCGTCGCGAGCGTGGACCCGTGTCGCGCCCGCACCGCGGCACGCAGATCCGCGTCGCGTGCGATCAAGTTCAGCGCGTCGGCATCGAGCACGAGCGGCGCGGCTGTCGCGATCGCAAGCCGCAGAAGCTCGCACGCGACATCGCCGACTCCGAGTCCCGGCCCGATCACGAGCGCGTCGCAGCGATCGAGGACTTCGCCGGCCTCGCGCAGCATGAGCTCGGGCGCGATGGGATCGAATCGAGGCCGCTCGTGCGCGACGAATCCGACCAACGCCTTGCCGGCGCCGAGGTGCATCGCCGCGCGACCGGCGAGAATCGGCGCGCCGCTCATGCCTTCGGCGCCGCCAATGATCGAAACCGTCCCGAAGGTCCCCTTGTGCACGTTGCGCGTCGCGCGTCGCAGCGTTTCCGGCAATGCCTGGCCGAGCGCCGGCCAGTCGAGCCGGTGTCCGGCGCACTGCACTTCGCGTTCGACGTCGATGTCGAGCGGGTGAATCGAAATCGCGCCACAGAGATCGACGCCGTCCCCGGTCAGAAGGCCCGGCTTCAACGCAATGAATGTCGCGGTGCGGGTGGCGCGAATCGCGGGAGCGAAGGCGGTGCCGGTGTCGGCATCAAGTCCGCTCGGGACGTCGAGCGCGAGGATCGGCGCGCCGTTGCGGTTCGCCCAGTCGATGAACGACCCGTATTCGGCCGTGGGGGGACGCTTGAGGCCGATACCGAATATTCCGTCGACGATCAACGCGCAGGGTCCGACCGGAGGCTCGCGCATCGTGATACCGCCCGCCTCCGCAAACGACGCATAGGCGGCTGCAGCGTCCGGCGGCAGTCGCGCCCGGTCGCCCGCAAACACCGTCGCGACGTCGTGGAATCCCGCGCGGAGGCGGCGCGCGGCGACGAAGGCATCGCCGCCATTGTTGCCGGGGCCCGCCAGCACGACGACGCAGCCGCTTCGCCCATCCTGCATCGCGCGTGCAACGTCCGCCGCCGCCTCGCCGGCGCGTTCCATCAGCGCCGCGTTCGCATGACGTGCCTCGACGGCGCGCAATTCGTCGACGCGACAAATCGGCGCCAGAGTCGGCGCGGCGGCGGCGTTCCCGGTTTTCGATGACAAAGGCATAGGCTGAGCGGTCCTTCGCGGAGCGCCCCGAGTGTAGCGGAACGGCTGCGGCGGTATTGCGATCCGGCCGGGACAACCGCTCGGACCCGTACGACATTTGAAACCGGGAAGGCTTTGGACATTCGCGACGAAGGTCCGTAAAATCCGCCGGTTAGGTCCA
Source organism: Casimicrobiaceae bacterium (assembly GCA_955652025.1). Classification (GTDB taxonomy): domain Bacteria; phylum Pseudomonadota; class Gammaproteobacteria; order Burkholderiales; family Casimicrobiaceae; genus VBCG01. Next base: position 3,917 of record CATPAO010000066.1, on the reverse strand, counting down.
CGCCGCGCCTCGGCCCGACCGGAGCTGGCGGACCCCGATCCCCGAACAGGAGAATCAAGGATGCGTAATTTGAAATGGACGCTGGGCATTGCGCTCGCCGCGTTCGTCGCCACCCCGGTCGTCGCGCAGGAGCTGACCGGCACGCTCAAAAAAATCAAGGAGTCCGGCACGATCACCATCGGCCACCGCGACTCGTCGATCCCGTTCTCGTATTACGACGACAAGCAGAACGTCGTCGGGTACGCGATGGACATCTGCATGAAGATCGTCGACGCGGTCAAGGCCGAGCTGAAGATGCCGAACCTGCAGGTGAAGCTTAATCCGGTCACGTCGGCGACGCGGATTCCGCTGATGGCGAACGGCACCGTCGATATGGAATGCGGCTCGACGACGAACAATCTCGAACGGCAGAAGCAGGTTTCGTTCACCAACACGCATTTCGTCACTGCGAATCGCTACGTTGCGAAAAAGGCGTCGAACATCAAGACGCTGGCCGATCTCAAGGGCAAGACCGTCGTGTCGACGTCCGGCACGACGAACCTCAAGTGGCTGACCGAGGAAAACGGCAAGCAGAATCTTGGCATGAGCATTCTCGCCGCCAAGGATCACGCCGAGGCGTTCCTGATGGTCGAAACCGATCGGGCTAAGGCGTTCTTCATGGACGACATCCTGCTCGCCAGCTTGGCAGCGAGCGCGAAGACGCCGGCCGACTATGTGATCGGTAGCGAGGCCTACTCGATCGAGCCCTATGGGATCATGCTGCGCAGGGACGACCCGGCGTTCCAGAAGGTCGCCGACACCGCCACGGCTAACCTGTACAAGAGCGGCCAAATCAATGCGCTCTACGACAAATGGTTCCTGAAGCCGATCCCACCGAAGGGCATCAACCTCAACCTGCCGGCATCGCCGCAGCTCAAGAACGAGTTCGCGAATCCTACGAACAGCGGCGATCCGGCCGTCTATAAATAGGCACCACCGCGGTGCACAATGCGGGGAGCTTCGGCTCCCCGTTTTTGTTTGTTATAGTCCGGCGACATCGCAGCCCCGCAGTTCCCGGGGTACGCGCGACTACGGGGGATCGGATTTGAACTACAACTGGAACTGGCGGATTTTCTGGGAAGTGTCCGCCGACGGCAAGAACACGTGGTTCATGACGTTGATCCACGGGCTGGGCTGGACGATGGCGACGGCCCTATGCGCGGGCATCATCGCGTTCCTGCTCGGATCCGCACTCGGCGTCATGCGCACCACGCCCAACAAGTGGGCGGTGCGTCTCGGCAACGCCTACGTCGAGTTTTTCCGCAATATCCCGCTGCTCGTCCAGTTGTTCCTGTGGTTCTTCGTGCTCCCCGAGTTCTTGCCCAATGCGCTCGGCACGGCGATCAAGCAAATGGCGCCGCCGTGGGCGTCGTTCGTGCCGGCGGTGATCGGGCTCGGGCTTTTCACCGCCGCGCGCGTCAGCGAACAGGTGCGCGCCGGGATCCAGGCGTTGTCGCGCGGCCAGGGTCAGGCGGGCACGGCGATCGGTCTGACGCTCTCGCAGAGCTACCGCTTTGTTCTCTTGCCGATGGCGTACCGGATCATCATGCCGCCGTTGACCTCCGAGACGATGAATCTGATCAAGAACACCTCGGTGGCGTTGACGATCGGTCTGGTCGAGCTCACCGCCGCGGCGCGCTCGATGCAGGAATTCACGTTCCAGGTGTTCGAGGCGTTCACGGCGGCGACCGTCATCTACATCATCGTCAACCTGATCGTCGTCAACCTGATGCGCTGGCTCGAGAAGAGCATCGCGGTCCCCGGATTCATCGGACCGTCCGTCGGCGGCGGAGGCCACTGAGATGAGCGCCGCCGGGCAGCCCCAAGGTGCGAATTACTCCCCCTCTGGGGGCAGCGCAGCGGCGAATGCCGCAAGCGTGGGGGTCTAATGGGCGCCTTCGATTTCGGCGTCATCGAGCGTTCGCTCGGCTATCTTTTCCGGGAGGGGATGACCTTCACGCTGACGCTGACCGGATTGGCGGCGTTGGGCGGCGTGATCTTCGGCACGCTCCTCGCGATGATGCGGCTCTCGTCGCACAAGTGGCTGTCGCTGCCGGCGACCGGCTACGTCAATCTGATGCGGTCGATCCCGCTGTTGCTCGTGATCTTCTGGTTTTATTTCCTCGTGCCGTACATCGGCGCGTGGCTCACCGGAGCCTCGACGCCCATCCGGGTGGGCGCGTTCGCGTCGTCGGTGATCACCTTCACGTTGTTCGAGGCGGCGTACTACTCGGAAATCATGCGTGCCGGGATCCAGTCGATTCCGCGCGGCCAGGTCTGGGCCGGGTTCGCACTCGGTCTCAATTATTGGCAGACGATGGCCAAGGTCGTGCTGCCACAGGCATTTCGCAACATGATCCCGATCCTGCTCACGCAAACGATCATCCTGTTCCAGGACACCTCGCTCGTCTATGTGCTGTCGATCACCGATTTCCTCGGCGCGGCATCGAAGATCGCGCAGCGCGACGGGCGGCTGGTCGAGATGTACCTGTTCGCGGCGCTCGTCTATTTCGTCATGAGCTTCGCGCTGTCGTACGTCGTGAAGCTCTTGCAGCAGAAAATTGCCATCATTCGTTAGCGTCAAGAAACTTAGGAGCGGCGCATCATGCCGATGATCGAAATCAAGGACGTCTCCAAGTGGTACGGCAGCTTCCAGGTGCTGACCGACTGCACGACCAACGTCGAGAAAGGCGAGGTCATCGTCGTCTGTGGCCCGTCGGGCTCCGGCAAGTCGACGCTGATCAAAGTCGTCAACGCGCTCGAGCCGTTCCAGAAGGGCAACATCGTTGTCGACGGCATCACGGTCAACGATCCCAAGACCGATTTGCCCAAGCTTCGCGCGCGCGTCGGCATGGTGTTCCAGCACTTCGAACTCTTCCCGCACCTCACGATCACCCAGAACCTGACGCTCGGACAGGTGAAAGTGCTCGGTCGATCGCCGGAGGAAGCGAAGACCCGCGGCCTCAAGTATCTCGATCGCGTCGGCCTGATCGAGCAAAAGGACAAGTTTCCCGGCCAGCTTTCGGGCGGCCAGCAGCAGCGCGTCGCGATCGCGCGGGCACTGTCGATGGATCCGATCTGCATGCTGTTCGACGAGCCGACGTCGGCACTCGATCCCGAGATGATCAACGAAGTCCTCGACGTGATGGTGGGGCTCGCGAAGGAAGGCATGACGATGATGGTCGTCACGCACGAGATGGGATTCGCGAACAAGGTCGCGAATCGCGTCATCTTCATGGATCGCGGGCAGATCGTCGAGGATGCGACCAAAGAAGATTTCTTTGGCAAGCCGCGTTCCGAGCGCGCGCAGCAGTTCCTGGCGAAGATTCTTCACCACTAGACGCCGGCGTTGGCGTACGCGGGTTTTTCGCTGCGGAGGAGCGTATAATTCGTTTTTACGTCTGCCACCCCCGCGATGGCCGAATTTATTTCGCTGCGTGGGCGCGCGGCGCTCTCGCCGTTTCGCCTCGCCAAGCTGCGGGACAACCTCGCGGCGGCAAATCCCGCGCATCGAATCCAGGGCCTCGCGGCCACGTTCTGCCATTTCGTCGAGGTTGCGCGCGCGCTCTCCGCTCCAGAGCGTGACAAGCTCGAACGTTTGCTGATTTACGGTCCGAAGTCGACCGATTCTGACGCTATCGGGACGCCGCTCCTTGTCGTGCCGCGGCCCGGCACGATCTCGCCATGGTCGTCGAAGGCGACCGACATCGCGCGCAATTGCGGCCTCGACACGGTCGTCCGCATCGAACGCGGCGTTGTGTTTCGAGTCGCCAGCGTCGACGGCGAACCGCTTGCGCCTGAGGATCGCGCGGCGTTGCTGCCGCTGATCCACGATCGAATGATTGAAGCGGTGTTCGACGACCTCGGCGATGCGCGCC
>CATPAO010000065.1 GCA_955652025.1 Casimicrobiaceae bacterium | reverse complement strand
GACTACGACCTCGGCACGGCGCAAGCGGAACGCGCGAGCGTCGCCGCCGATATCGCCGTCGCCAAGCGCGCCGTCGCGGAATTCGAATCTGCGCTGACGGTGCTGCTGGGCCGCTCGCCACGGGACGTGTTCACGCCGCAGCTCGCGCGCAACGTCGCGATGTCGTGGGGGACGACGGCCATTGCGCCGATCCCCGCGAACCTGCCGTCGGACATGCTGGCGCGACGTCCCGACATTCGCCAGGCCGAGGCACAACTGGCCGCGGCCAACATGCGGATCGACGTCGCGCGTGCGGATTACTTTCCCGCCGTTTCGCTGACGGGCCTCTTCGGAAGCGAATCCGCCGCGATCAAGAGCCTGTTCAGCGGGCCGGCTGCCATATGGACCATCGGCGCGTCGCTCGCGCAGCCGTTGATCGGATTGAAGGCGATCGAGGCGAACGTCGATGCGAAGACGGCGGCGCGCAATGAGCTGATCGTCGCGTACACGAGGTCCGTGCAGGGCGCATTCCACGACGCGCACGACGCACTGTCCGCGAACGAAACGACGCGGGCGGCGTTAGCCGCGCAAACGGAGCGCAAGGACAGGCTTTCCAACGTGCTCGAATTGTCCGATCTGCGTTATCGCTCCGGCTATTCGCCGTACCTCGAAGTGCTCGATGCGCAGCGACAGTTGCTGCAGGCGCAGACATTTCAGATCATCGCCGCGCGGAATGTTCGCCTCGCCGTCGTCGATCTCGCGAAGGCGTTGGGTGGCGGATGGGAGGGCGACACCGCCGTCGAGCAGCCGACCGGGGTCCTGGGACTCGGGAGCGGCGCGGCGCGCTGATTTCCTTCCATCGTCGTCCCCGCGAAAGAGGGACCCAGTGTCGTTGCATGAAAAGACGCTAGGTTCCCGCGTTCGCGGGAACGACGGTGGCTTGCCTACTGCAATTGCGGTTTTTTGAGGAAATCGCCGCGATTGGCGGAGCGTACCTCCGTGCGCGTGATCGTACCGTCGCGTGCGAGCGTCAACGGAATCGCCGTGCCGGGCGGTCCCAACCGCCACACCTTCCGATACAGGTCCGCCAGTCCCGCGACGCGTTCTCCGCCGATGTCGACGACGACATCGCCCAAGCGCACGCCGGCCGCGTCGGCCGGACCGTTCGTCGCCAAACCGTTCACCACGAGATGGTTCGCGACTTCGGACGTGTAGATGCCGAGCCAGGGACGCGCCGTTCGCGCCGAGCTTCCGAACTTGAGGAGATCGTCGAGCACGGGGTCCAGCAGGTCGACCGGCACGAACATGTTGCCCTGCACCGTGTTGTCGCCGACCGATTCCTGAACGAGCAGTGATCCGATGCCGAGCAATCGCCCCGCGTCGTCGAGCAGCGCGGCGCCGCTCCATTCGGGATGCGCCGGTGCGGTAAAGAGCGCTTCGTCGAGCACGTATTCCCAGTAGCCGGCGAATTCGCGCTTGGCGATCACGCGCGCCTTCAGCGCATGCGTGCGTCCGCCGTGACCGACAACGAAGACCTCGTCGTCGACTGCCACCGACGCCGCGCTGCCGCGCTCGAGAAACGGCGCGGAGAGCTTGCCCAACGGCAATACCAAGCCGAATCCGGTCGCGAAATCGTAGGCGAGCGGATGACCGGCGATCGTCGTCCCGCTGTTGGTCGTGAGCCACACCGATTCGGCTTCGGTGATCAGGTAGCCGATCGTAAGCGTCAGACCGTCCTCGCGGATCACCACGCCGTTGCCGCCGCGCTCGGTGCCGAGAATCGACGCGGTGAAAGCATCGTCGGGGACGACGGACCGCAGCATGACGACCGCGTCCAGCGTGGGCTTCAAATCGAATGTGACGTCGCTCGCACGCGGCTGCAACTCCGAGGGAAACGACCAGTGGGTGGATTCGGCCATGGCAAATCGCGCGAGCGCGCGGCTTCGGATGATGTCAACGCCATGTTACGCCTCTCTTTGGGCGCAGTGTCTTGCGCACGACGGGCCGCGCGGGCTTTCGACGCGCGACCTCGGTGAAGCCCGCGCGATCGTACATGCTCTTCGCGCCGAACCACATGGAATCGTCGCGGTCGCGTCCCGGCTTGTCGACCGGATACGCTTCGACCAACCTCGCGCCGTGGGCGTGTGCATAGTCGATCGCGCCTTGCAGCATCGCCTCCGCGACGCGCTCGCCGCGTGCTGATTTCGCCGTGTAAAAGCAGACGACCGACCACACCGGCTTGTCGTCGACCGCCTTCATCACCGTCGAGCGCGCGAGTTTCTCGAAGTCTTCGCGCGGACCGAACGAGACCCACGCAATCGGTTGCCCGTCCCGATAGCCAATCAATCCAGGCGCGATGTGCCGATCGACCAGCGCCTTGAGCGAGCATTTGTCGTGCTCGCGGCGCGACATTCCCGGCGGCACTTCGGTGCGCCCGGAGCGGCGGTAGTACATGCACCAGCAACCGCGAACCTGCGCGCCTCCGGGACCATTGAAGAGTGTCTCGAGGTCTTTCCAACGTTTGGCGTCGAGCGGATGAATTTCGAGCGGCGCACTTTTGGCCATGGGACTTCGGTGCCAACGCAGCAATTAATGCTACAAAATATACTCCGGACGTCCGCCGCCCGTTGTTTCGGCGCTTAATCGCCAAGGTGCTCTCATGCCCGACACCGATGTCCTGATTGCGGGAGCTGGCCCCACCGGCCTCGTGCTTGCCTTGTGGCTCCGCCACAGTGGCGCTCGCGTGCGCATCGTCGACAAGGAGACTCAGCCAGGCACCACGTCGCGCGCGCTCGTCGTGCATGCCCGCACGCTCGAGCTCTATCGGCAGATCGAGCTCGCCGACGCTGTCGTCGAGCGCGGACTCAAGTTCGCCGCCGCCAATGTCTGGGTCAAAGGCCGGCAGGTCGCACATGCGGAGTTCGGCGCCATGGGCACGGGGATCAGTCCCTTTCCCTACATGGTCATCTTTCCCCAAGACGAGCACGAGCGCCTGCTGATCGAATGGCTGCACGCGGCAGGCATTGAAGTGGAGCGCCCGGTCGAGCTGGTGGGGTTCGACGATCACGGCGACGGTATCGTCGCGCGGCTGAAGCATGCCGACGGCCGCGACGAGACATGCGAAGCAGCGTATCTCGGCGCTTGCGATGGCGCCCGTTCGAAAGTGCGAGACATTCTGGGGACGGGCTTTCCGGGCGGCACGTATTCGCATGTGTTCTACGTCGCCGACGCGGAGGCGATCGGGCCGGTAATGAACCACGAGCTGCACGTCGCGCTCGACGAAGCGGATTTCCTGGCGGTCTTCCCGCTGAAGGGCGAGGGGCGGGCGCGGCTGATCGGGACCGTGACCGAGCGGCCCGAAGATCGGCACGACAAGCTCGCATGGAGCGACGTGAGCCGCAGCGTCATCGAGCACTTGGGCATCGACGTGGAGCGCGTCAACTGGTTCTCGACGTATCACGTGCACCACCGTGTCGTATCGCGGTTCCGCCAGGGCCGCGTGTTTCTGCTGGGCGATGCGGCGCACATTCACAGCCCAGTTGGCGGTCAGGGGATGAATACCGGCATCGGCGACGCCATCAACCTCGCGTGGAAGCTCGGCGCGGTCGTGCAATCGCGCGCGGACGAACGGCTGCTCGACACTTACGAGCCCGAGCGGATCGCCTTCGCGCGGCGATTGGTGGCGACCACCGACCGAGCATTTCAGGTCGTGACGAGCGATGGCCCGATCGCCCGTTTCATCCGCATGCACGTCGTACCGCGCATCCTGCCCCGGGTGTTCACGTCGACCGCGCTCCGCCGATTCATGTTCCGCGTCGTCTCGCAAACGAAGATCAACTACCGCGACAGTGCCTTGAGCAGCGGTGCAGTCGGAAAGGTTCGCGCCGGCGATCGCCTGCCGTGGGTCCAGCCGGAAGATGGCTCAAACTCGGTCGCCGACAACTACACGCCGCTGACGGCGCTGGATTGGCAGGTGCATGTGTATGGTGCGGTGCCTTCTGCCATTGCCGAAGCGTGCCACGCGAAGGGGGTGGCAGTGCATGTGTTCACGTGGCGGGACGCAATGCACACAGCCGGACTCCAGCGTAACGCGATCTATCTGGTACGGCCGGATGGCTATATCGGATTCGCGGATGCCGAAGCAGGCGCGGAGAAGTTCAACCAGTACCTGGGCGAGTGGCGCTTGCTTCCGCGCGGCGCACCGGCGCAATAAAGCGAAATGCTGCGGCGTCTCGTCGTCGTGGCCGCGCGCGGCCGCGACAAGCGCTACATGCTTCTGCGATACTGTCCACCCACCTCGAACAGTGCGTTCGTGATCTGACCGAGCGAGCACACGCGCACCGAGTTCATCAGTTCGGCAAACACATTGCCGTTCTCGATGACGACCCGTTGCAGCCGCGCGAGCGCCGCGGGCGCTTCGTCGGCATGGCGCGCGTGGAAGTCGGCGAGGCGCGAGAGCTGCGAGTGCTTCTCTTCCTCGGTCGAGCGGGCGAGGTCGATCTTCACCGGCGCCGCATCGCTGTGCGCGGCGCGAAACGTGTTGACGCCGACGATCGGATAGCTGCCGTCGTGTTTCTTGTGCTCGTAATAGAGCGACTCCTCCTGAATCTTGCCGCGCTGGTAGCCAGTTTCCATCGCACCCAGTACGCCGCCGCGCTCGGAAATCGCCTCGAACTCCTTCAGCACCGCCTCCTCGACCAGATCGGTCAGCTCGTCGATAATGAACGACCCCTGGTTCGGATTCTCGTTCTTGCCGAGTCCCCATTCGCGGTTGATGATGAGCTGGATCGCCATCGCGCGGCGGACGCTTTCTTCGGTCGGCGTCGTGATCGCCTCGTCGTAGGCGTTGGTGTGCAGTGAATTGGTGTTGTCGTAGGTCGAAATCAACGCCTGCAGCGTTGTGCGGATGTCGTTGAATGCGATTTCCTGCGCGTGCAGCGAACGGCCCGACGTCTGCGAGTGAAATTTGAGCTTCTGGCTGCGCTCGTTGGCGCCGTAGCGTTCGCGCATCGCGACCGCCCATATTCTCCGCGCGACGCGGCCGATCACCGCATACTCGGGGTCCATACCGTAGCTGAAAAAGAACGACAGGTTCGGCGCGAAATCGTCGATATGCATGCCGCGCGCGAGATAGGCTTCGACGAACGTGAAGCCGTTCGACAGCGTGAACGCGAGCTGCGAGATCGGGTTCGCGCCAGCCTCGGCGATGTGGTAGCCCGAAATCGATACCGAGTAGAAGTTCTTGACGTCGTGATGGACGAAGTATTCCTGGATGTCGCCCATCACCTTGAGACTGAACTCCGTCGAGAAGATGCAGGTGTTCTGGCCCTGGTCTTCCTTGAGGATGTCGGCCTGGACGGTGCCGCGCACGGTAGCGAGCGTCCATGCCTTGATCTTGGCGGCCTCGTCCTCCGTCGGATCGCGGCCGTTGTCGGCGCGGAATTTCTCCTGCTGCTGGTCGATCGCGGTGTTCATGAACATCGCGAGGATCGACGGCGCCGGGCCGTTGATCGTCATCGACACCGAATTGTTCGGCGCGCAGAGGTCGAAACCGGCATACAGCACCTTCATGTCGTCGAGCGTCGCGATCGACACGCCCGAGTTGCCGACCTTGCCATAGATATCGGGGCGGAGATCGGGCTCGTTGCCGTAGAGCGTGACCGAGTCGAACGCCGTGGACAGGCGCTTCGCCGGCATGCCGTCGGCCAGCAGATGGAAGCGCTTGTTGGTGCGAAACGCGTCACCCTCGCCGGCGAACATCCGCGTCGGGTCTTCGTTCTCGCGCTTGAACGCGAACACGCCCGCGGTAAACGGAAAGCTGCCGGGGACGTTCTCCGTGAGTTGCCAGCGCAGGATCTCGCCGTCGTCCTCGAATTTCGGCAGCACGACCTTGCGCACCTTCGTGCCCGACAACGACGTCGTCGTGAGCGTTGTGCGGAGCTCTTTGCCGCGAATCTTCACGACGTACTCGTCGCCGGCGTAGGCGGCACGCGTCCCCGGCCACATCTCGACGAGTTTCCTCGAGCGGCCATCGAGCTTGGCGTCGCGGTCGGTGATGAGCGTGTCGATCGCAGCAATCCCCTCACCCACGCTCGCTCCCACGGGGGAGAGGGATTCCCTCGAGGAGCCGCCGGAGGCGACTCCCTCTCCCGCGTTGCGGGAGAGGGTTGGGGTGAGGGTCGCAGCGAGCATCGCCTTCGTCGCCATCAACTGTTGCCGCTCGCGCGCAAGGCGCGCCTGCTCGTCGGCGTGCCGGTGATAACGGCGTACGGCTTCGGCGATGTCGGCGAGATAGCGCGATCGGGCCGTGGGCACGATCGCGTTTTGCCCCGTCGATTGCTTGATCGTCACCGCCGGCAGCGTGCCGGGATTGAGCTTGAGGCCGTGCTCGGTCAGCTTCGACGCGACGGCCTGGTAGAGCGCGGTGACGCCGTCGTCGTTGAAGCGCGACGCGATCGTTCCGTACACCGGCATCGCGTCCGCCGGTTCACGGAACAGCTCCCGATTGCGCTGATATTGCTTTCGCACGTCGCGGAGCGCGTCCGCGGCGCCCTTGCGGTCGAACTTGTTGATCGCGACGAAATCGGCGAAATCGAGCATGTCGATCTTTTCGAGCTGCGACGCCGCGCCGAACTCCGGCGTCATCACGTACAGCGACAGGTTGGCATGGGGCACGATCGCCGCATCACCCTGCCCGATGCCCGATGTCTCGACGATGACGAGATCGAAGCCGGCCGCCTTGCACGCTGCAATGGCGTCGGGCAGCGCCTTGGAGATTTCGGTGCCCGTGTCGCGCGTCGCGAGCGAGCGCATGTAGATGTTGGGATGCTCGATCGCGTTCATCCGGATGCGGTCGCCCAAGAGAGCGCCGCCGGATTTGCGCCGCGACGGGTCGATCGAAATGATCGCGATCTTGAGCGCGTCGTCCTGGTCGACGCGAAACCGGCGCACCAGCTCGTCGGTAAGCGAGCTCTTGCCCGCGCCACCGGTGCCGGTGATGCCGAGGATAGGAACCTTGGCCCTCTTCGCGATCGCCACCATTTCGTCGCGCAGCTTGGGCGGCACGACGCCATTCTCCAGGCCGGTAATGAGTCGCGCCAACGCGCGCGCTCGCGTATGACGATCGGGATCGGAGAGCGGCGACAGCGAAGTGGGCAGCGAATGCGCGAGATCGACGTCCGCCGTCGACACGATCTCGTTGATCATCCCCTGTAGCCCGAGCTTCTGTCCGTCCTCGGGCGAGAAGATGCGCGCGACGCCGTAGTCGTGCAATAGCTTGATCTCGGCGGGAACGATCACGCCGCCGCCGCCGCCGAAAACCTTGATGTGGCCGGCGCCGCGCGCCCGCAAGAGGTCGAGCATGTATTTGAAGAACTCGACGTGCCCACCCTGGTACGACGAGATCGCGATACCGTGCGCGTCTTCCTGCAACGCGCAGGTGACGATCTCCTCGACCGACCGGTTGTGCCCGAGATGAACCACCTCGCAGCCGGTCGCCTGCAGGATGCGCCGCATGATGTTGATCGCCGCGTCGTGGCCGTCGAACAGGCTCGCCGCCGTCACGAAGCGCACCTTGTGGATCGGCTTGTAGACGAGCGGCGGACGGGTCGAGTCGTTCATAGCGAACTCCGGCAGGCCGGGAACAAAGATTACTCCACCGCCTTCTGCCGATGGATTCCCGCCACCTTATATGACGTTTACGTAAACGTCAATTGACGCTCCCAGGTGCCCGACGGACCCGGAATCGTCAGCGCCCGACGCCGGTGAGGGCCGCGAGCGCGTCGGCGATCCCAGGCGCACAGGCGAGGCAGGCGGCCTTCGCGGATGCGCGCGGCGGCGCAAACGGCGCAGCGTAGCCGCCGGCCTCCTCGACCAGCGCCAGGCCGCCGATCGCGTCCCAGATCGAGAGCTCCAATTCGACGAAGCCGTCGAGCCGCCCCGCCGCGACATGAGAAAGCTGTAACGCGGCAGCGCCAAAATTGCGCATCGCGACGCCGGCATCCATCATCCGCCGCCGGACGTCGAGATACCGCAGCTCCACCGCGCGGTCGTGGTGGCCGAGCGCGACGAACGCGCCTGCCAACTCCATCGTCGGCGCCACGGCGAGACGCGTCGATTTCGATTCGCCGTCGCACCACGCGCCGCCGCCGCGCATCGCGTGATACAGCTCGTCGTGCGGCGGATCGAACACGACGCCTATCTGCGCGCGTCCGTTCTCGACATAAGCGATCGCGACGTTCCAATACGGAATCCCGCGCAGGAAATTGTGCGTGCCGTCGATCGGATCGACGACCCAGCAGCGATCGATCACGCCCCCGAAGCTTGCCGCCGTTTCCTCCCCGAGAAAGGCATCGTCCGGGAACGCGCGTGCCAAATCGCGCCGAATCAACGTTTCCACTTCGCGGTCGGCGAGACTGACAAAGTCGCCCGGCCCTTTCAGCTCGACGACAAGCTCCGCACGGCGGCGCCAGAAATCGAGCGCAAGCGCGCCGGCCCGGCGTGCGAGATCGCGCGCGACCACGTAGCGATCGATCATGAACGCGACGCGACCGCCTCAACGGGAAAGCGCATAGACCTCCTTGTCCAATTTTTCCAGAATGCGCTTGCGTCCCACAGCGAAGGCGATCTGCTTTATTCCGCTATTGCAATTCGATAACTCGTTTCGTCCGCATCGATTCGCCTAGGGCGATCCCGATGCGCGTAGCCTCGGTCGCGTCACGTAATGGCAGCGGCGATGGGCGGTCTTCACGCACCGAGTCGACGAACGCCTGCGCTTCGCGCAAGAACGCGTCCTCGAACCGTTCGTAAAACGTCGGCGTGCATTCGTTGCGCACGCCGTGCGCGTCGGCGATGTCGACCAGATCGAGTCGCGGGTTGCTGCACACGGTGAGCCGGCCCGCGGTGCCGACGATCTCCGTCGAGGCCTCGAAGCCGTGCGCCATTGTGCGCGACGCGTAGAAGTAGGCGATCGCGCCGCCTTCGAACTCGCAAATCGCCACGCCGTTGTCGACGTCCTGCCATTGGCGCAGGCCTTCGTGCACGGCTACGGTCCCCGTCGCGTATGCGCGCACCGGCGCGCGATCGCCCAGCAGCCAGCGCGCGCAATCGATGTCGTGGACGCTCATATCGAGGAAGATCCCGCCGCTCGTGGCAGAAAAACGGACGAAAAAGCCGCTCGGATCATTCTTATCGAGCGTTTGCGAGCGAACGAGGATCGGCGTCCCGATCATGCCGCGAGCGACCTTGTCGTAGGCATCGCGGTAACTAGCGTCGAAGCGGCGAACAAAGCCGATCATCACCTTCTGCGCCGGAAATTTTGCGGCGACGGCCTCGACGCGACGGCATTCGTCCAGATCGAGTGATAGCGGCTTCTCGGAGAACACGTGCTTGCCGGCGTGCAGCGCGTCGACGATCTGCTGCGCGTGCAACGTCGTCGGCGTCACGAGAAAGACGGCGTCGATGCTCGGATGCGCGAGCATCGCGGCATAATCGGTGAACGTCTGAACGACACCGAGCTCGCGCTCCGCCCACGCGAGCTCGTCTGCGACCGGGCTGCAGGCGGCGACGAGCGTGGCGCCATTCACGCGACGGGCGAGATTCTCGGCGTGATGCCGGCCCATGCGCCCCAAGCCTGCGATGCCGATGCGCAATGGCGCTTGAGCCATCATTGGACCCCCACGCTTGCGGCCTTCGCCGCTGCGCTGCCCCCAGAGGGGGCGCAATTCGCACCTTGGGACGGCCCGGCGGTGCTCATAGTTCGACGATCCGTTTCTCGCGCCACGACGTGGTCGCGGCCTCGGCCAGCGCCAGTGCTTTCACGCCGTCGTCGATCGACGTGCGCATCGGCACGCCGCGCGCGAGCGCATCGAAAAAATGCGCCATCTCGGCCGCATACGCGGCGCGGTAGCGTTCGAGAAAGAAATGCTCGGGCCTATCCGCACCGACGCCTTGCGCGTTCCAGGCGACGACTTCGGTCGGCTTGTGGTTGCCCGCCTGCAACATGCCCTTGCTGCCGATGACTTCGAAGCGCTGGTCGTAGCCGTACGCGGCTCGCCGCAGCGTGTTGATCTGCGCGAGCCGGCCGCGCCGAGTGCGAATCGTCACGGCGGTTGCGTCGATGTCGCCCGCGGCGCCGATCGCGGGATCCGTCAGGCAGCTTCCGGTGGCGTACAACGTCGCCGCCTCGTCGTCGAGGATCCAGCGAAAGATGTCGAAATCGTGGATCAGCATGTCCTTGAAGATGCCGCCCGAGCGCTTGACGTAATCGACGGGCGGCGCGCCGGGATCGCGGCTCGTCACGACGAGCATTTCCGGATCGCCGATCTCGCCTTGCGCGATGCGCGCCTTTAGCGCTGCGAACGTCGGATCGTAGCGCCGCTGAAATCCGATCAGGCAGGCGACCCCCGCGCGCGCGACCGCCTCGGCGCAGATGCGTGCGCGATCGAGCGCAAGGTCCACCGGCTTCTCGCAGAAGATCGCCTTGCCCGCCGCCGCCGCGCGCAGGATCAGGTCGGCGTGCGTATCGGTCGACGATCCGATGACCACCGCGGCGACGCCCGCATCGGCAAAGACGATCTCGGCGCTTGCCGTTCGCGCGCTGTGCTGGTGGGCAAGCGCCGTCGCAGCGGCGGCGTCGACATCGACGACGTATTTGAGATTGACGCCCGGCTGGCGGACGAGGTTGGCGGCGTGGATCTTGCCGATGCGCCCGGCACCGAACAACGCGACATCAATCATCGTATTCTCCGTGGTCCCTTGTTTCTTCGATGTTGAGCGCGAGCCGGTATGCCAGCGCGACGAACAGCGCCTGGCACAGGCAGATCGTGCTTGTGAGCGAGCGAAAGGCAAAGGCGCTCCCTTCCTTCACCGTCAACAGCGCGCTCGCGTGGCGGGCGAGCGGCGACAAGCGGCTGTCGGTGACGACGACGGTCTTCGCACGGCTGCGATGCGCGTGGCGGACGCAGGCCAGCGTCTCCTTGCCGTAGGGCGTGAAGCTGATCGCGATCACCACATCCGACGGACGGATCGAGCGCATCTGCTCGCGGAACATGCCGCCCGCGCCGGACATGAGATGTACGCGCTTGTCGGTGTGCGAGAGCGCATAGACGATGTAAGCCGCGACCGGAAACGAACGGCGGACGCCAACGACGTGGATGTTCTCCGCCCTTTCCAGGATGTCGACCGCCGCTTCGATCTGCGCGTCGTCGAGGTCGCGCGCCAGTTCGTCCAGTCCGCTCATGCTGCCAGCGATGAACTCGCGCGCCACGTTGCCGCCGGTCAGCGTGTGGCGCTTGGTGGCGATGAGCGTCCGGATCCGTTGCTGGTAGCTAGCAAGCGGGCTCGCCCGCTCGGTGTATTCGTGACGAAATACCGCCTGCATCGCGGAAAAGCCCGGATAGCCGAATCGCTGCGCAAAGCGGACGACTGCGGAGGGTTGGACGCCGCAATGGACGGCGATGTCGCCGATGCGATCGACCATCACGCGCGCACGGTGCTGCTCGACGTATTTCGCGACGCTCTTCAACTGGCGCGGCAGCGCATCGTATTCGGTCCCGATGCGGGCGAGCAGCGCCACGACCGGCGTCGGTCGCGTGGCGGCCTTCGTGCCCGTGCGCGCGGTGCCCGTGCCGCGCTTCAGCGCTTCAGCATCCATTCGTGCGCCGGATCGTTTTTGAAATGCCACTCGCGCTTCGGCCCGGCCATCACGTTCAGGTAGTAGGACTCGTAGCCGTACGGTACGACCACCGGGTGATAGCCGCGCGGCACCAGCACGACGTCGTGGTCCTCGACGGCAAGCGATTCGTCGAGCGAACGGTCGTCGGTGTAGACCCGCTGAAACGCGAAACCCTGCGCGGGGCGCAATCGGTGATAGTAGGTTTCCTCGAGCGCGGATTCCTGCGGAGGATCATCGGTGTCGTGCTTGTGCGGCGGATAGCTCGACGAATGTCCGCTCGGCGTGCGCACTTCCACGACCAGCAAGTGTGCCGCCGGCTCGGTTTGCGGCAGGATGTCGCAGACGAAACGCTCGTTCAGTCCGACGCCGCGCGCGAAGCGCTTCATCGACCCGGGCTCGATCACCCGCGCCGCGCCGCCATCCATCCCCGGCGCGCTCGCGATGCCGACTTCGGCGTCCGTGTGCGCGGTGACATTCACGGCGGCGCCATCAGGCAGATAGACCGCATACGGCGCGCGGTCCTCGAACACGCTGCGCCGCTCGCCCAGATCGCGCCACGTCTCTCCGCCGGCGCGCACGCTTACCGTTCCCGCGAGAACGACGATGCACATTTCGCTGCCCGGCTGAACGCGGTCGATGAAACTGCCTGCCGGCAGTCGCAGCGCGCTGAATCCGACGTAGCGCCAACCCGCCGAATCGGGCGTGACGTCGACGATCAGCGAACCTTCGCGCTTGGCTTTGACGAGCAGGCTGTTCACGGTCCCCCTACACTCGCGGCGACGAGCCCGGACAAATGTCGATAGCCGATCTCGGCGTAGCGATACGCCGGCGCGACGACCGGGTCCTGCTCGGCCTCGACGACGAGCCAGCCGCGATAGCCGCCGCGATGCAACGTCGCGACGAGCGAGCGAAAATCGATGGCGCCGTCGCCGGGCACGGTGAAGGCGCCGTTGACGACCGCTTCGAGAAAGCTCCAATTGCGATTGCGCGCGAGCTTGATCACCTCGGGCCGCACATCTTTGCAATGGACGTGGCAAACACGCGCGACGTGCTTGTCGAGCATCGCGACCGCGTCGCCGCCCGCAAACGTCATGTGACCGCTATCGAACAATAGGCCCACTTCCTCGCCCGTGCGCGCGACGAAGCGGTCGACGTCGTCGGGCGTTTCGACGTACGCGCCCATGTGATGGTGATAGGCGACGCGCACGCCGTGTTGCAGCGTGTAGCGCGCGAACGCCGTCATCCGATCACCGTACTCGCGCCACTGCGCAGGTTGGTAGAACCGCGGTCGCTTGTACAACGGCACGTTCGCGCCCTGGATGCTGTCGGCCACTTCGCCGTAGACCATCACCGTCGCGCCGTTGTCGGCCAACAGTTTCAGATGTGGCCCGACGGCGGCGATCTCTTCGTCGACCGAGCGGCGCGCGAGACGCCCCGAATACCAGCCGGACGCGAGCGACAGGTCGTATTTCGCCAAGACGTCACGCAGCGCCTTCGATTCGCGCGGAAACTTGTTTCCCAGCTCGAAGCCCGCGTAGCCGATCGCCTTGCCCTCGGACAGCGCGACCTCGAGCGGCGTTTCGCCGCCGAGCGACGGTAGGTCGTCGTTGCTCCACGAGATCGGGTTGATGCCGATGCGAACGTCGAAGGCTTGCGTCATGGTTTCTGCTGCTGCTTCTTGTCCACTTCGTACTGTTCGCGTGCGGCGCGCACTTCCGCGCGCTCCGATGCTTCCGGCACCGCCACGTCCCACCACGCGCCGCCTTCGTTTGTCGTCCGGTTCGGATCGGTCTCGATCGCGATCACATACGTGCGATCCGCCGCGCGTGCCCGCGCGAGCGCGGCCGCCAGTTGGGCGAGGGTCGTGACGTTCTCGGCGAGCGCGCCCAGCGCCTTCGCATGCGCGGCGAAATCGATCCGCGGCGGCCCGCTTGCCCCCTGCGCACAGTCGACGAACAGGTTGTTGAACGGCGCGCCGCCGCACGCCTGTTGCAATCGGTTGATGCAACCGTAGCCGTGATTGTCGAGCACGACGACGATCAACTTCTTGTCGAGCATGAGCGACGTCGCGATCTCCGAATTGAGCATCAGGTAGCTGCCGTCGCCGGCCATGACGACGACCTCGCGCTCGGGCCGCGCCATCTTGACGCCCAGGCCGCCGGCGATCTCGTACCCCATGCACGAATAGCCGTACTCCACGTGATAGCCGCCGGGAACCGCCGTCCGCCACAGCTTGTGCAACTCCGCGGGGAGCGTCCCCGCGGCGCAGACGACGATGTCGCACGTGGTCGAATCCGCCGCCGAGCGTTGCACGGCGCCGATGACGTCGCCCTCGGACGGAAGTGCCGCGTCGCGCCGGCCGGTGATGCGGGCGATATCCGCGCGCCATCCGTCCGCGCCCTCCTCGGCGCGGCGTGTCCATGCCGCGTCGGCGTGCCAATCCGACAACGCCTTCGACAACGCATCGAGCCCGAGCCGCGCGTCGGCGCGCAATTCGGCGCTGCGCCATTTGAGCGCGTCGAACGGATTGACGTTGAGCGCCACCAGCTTGGCCGCGCTGAACATCGAATGCGAGCCGGTGGTGAAATCCTGGAGCCGCGTGCCGATCGCCAGCACGACGTCTGCGTCCCCGGCGAGCGCGTTCGCCGCCGGCGATCCGGTCACGCCGATCGCACCCTGCTGCAGCGGGTGGTCCCACGGCAGCGTACCCTTCCCGGCCTGCGTTTCGGCGACGGGCACGCCGTGCGTTTCGACGAACGTCTTGAGCACATCGGCGGCGAGCCCATAAAGGACGCCGCCACCGGCGACGATCAGCGGGCGCTTGGCCGCGCGCAGAATCGACACCGCGTTCGCGAGCTCCGCTTCCTGCGGCGGCGCGGCGAAGAACAGCACTGGCGGGGGCGCGAGAAAATCATTCGGATAATCCCATGCCATCGTCTGCACGTCCTGCGGCAGCGCGAGCGTCACCGGACCGCACAGTGCGGAATCGGTCAATACGCGCACGGCGCGCGGCAGCGCGGTCTGCAATTGCGCCGGATGGACGATGCGATCGAAATAGCGCGACACCGGTTTCAGGCAATCGTTGGCCGAGACGCCGCCATCCGCGAAGTCCTCGACCTGCTGCAACACCGGGTCGGGCGCGCGCGTGACGAAGACATCTCCCGGAAGCATCAACACGGGCAATCGATTCACGTGCGCCAGCGCAGACGCGGTCACGAGATTGGTGGCGCCCGGTCCGATCGACGTCGTGCACGCCATCATGCGGCGGCGCATGTGCGCCTTGGCGTAGGCGACCGCCGCATGCGCCATCGCCTGCTCGTTGTGCGCGCGAAACGTCGGCAGCGCGTTGCGGCTCGCGTACAGCGCCTCGCCGATGCCGGCGACGTTGCCGTGGCCGAAAATCGCGAAGACCCCGCCGAACAGTGGCGCGTCGTCCCCGGTGCGAAGCGCCGCCAGGTAACGAATCAGCGCCTGCGCCATCGTGAGCCGCGTCGTGGGCGTCATATTGCGACCCGCTCCTTCGTCGCCGCGCGGGCCGCGCGCCACATATCGATCAGCGCCTCGAAGCTCGCGCGGATGCGCTCTTTCAGCGTAGCGTCGTCGATGGCGCCCGCGAGCCATTGCGCCGAAGGCCCCTGAAAGATCGTGCGGCCCACGGCGAAGCCGCGGCACGTCGTGCTGTCGCGCGCTTCGCGAAAGGCCGCCGCGAGCGTCTCGACGTCCGCGTTCTGGCCGAGCAGCACCACGCCGCGACAATACGGATCGCGCTCGGCGATCAGCGCGTCGATCGCGCGCCATTGCCCGGCGTCCATCGGCTCGAGTTTCCACCACTCGGGAAAGATGCCGAGGTTGTAGAGGCGCTTGATCGCGCGATAAACAGTGTCATGGGTCCGCGAAGACGTCTTCGGCGGAATGATCTCGAGCAACAGCTCGTGGCCACTCGCCTGGACGGCGTCGTGGAGCACGCGGATCTGCGCTTCCTGCTCGAGCCGATGGTCGATCGCGTCATCGGGGTGAAACGGCACGAGACATTTGACGACATGCTCGTGCGGCCAAGCGATGAGCGTCGTACCAATCGAGCGGCCGCGATCGAAAATGATTGGATTCGATCCGGGCAATTCGACCGGCCGGCCGATCCACCAGCCACGGCCGGTGGCGGCGTTGAGCGCGTCCTGCCCGTAACGGTCGTCGCACAGAATGCCAATCCGGCCCGCCAAGCCGCGCGCGGCCTCCGTCGCGGCGACCGACTCCACGAACAACGTCTTCAACCGGGCGATCCGCGACTCGTCCGCGCCCGCCTGCTGCGCCAGACCGAAGAACTGGTTGCGATGATCGAACGCGAACGCGTAGAGCTCCTCGCGCGGCGTTCGCGGCGCGCTCACGCGGTGCAGTCGCGTCAGCGTGGCGTCTTGGTCTGGCCGCGGAATCGCGTCGGCATGGGCCAGAAAATAGTCGAGCTCGACGCGGGTCGGCATCGCTGGCGCGCACCCGTGGCGCGAGACGACCAACGCGCCGCAGGCATTCGCATAGCGGGCGCAGGCGTCGTAATCCTCACCGCGCACCCAGCCCGAAAGAAAACCGGAGGAGAACGCGTCGCCGGCGCCCAGCACGTTGAGCACCGCAACTTCGACGCCACGCCCGTTGAATGCATCGTCGAGCGAGCCCGGTATCGCACCATCGATCACCGCGCAGCCGAGCGGTCCGCGCTTGACGATCAGCACCGCCTGCGTCTTGCGCCGCACTTCGGCGAGCGAGCGCAGGATGTCGGGGCTGCCGCCCGCAATGTTGAATTCCTCGATCGTGCCGATCACGAGGTCGAATTTGGGCAGGAGCCGCTGCAGATGCGCGGTGACCGTCTCCGATTGGATATAGCGCGTCTCGCCGTCGCCACGCTTGGTGAGCCCCCACAACACGGGACGGTAGTCGATGTCCAGAATCGTCCGTACGTCGTGCTTTCGCGCACGATCGAGCGCGAGATTGGAGAGTCCATCGATGTACGCGGTCGAAAAATGCGTACCGGTGATCAAGAGCGCACGGCTTTGCGCGATGTACGCCTCCTCGATCTCGGCTTCGCCGATCGCCATGTCGGCGCAGTTCTCGCGCAGGAAGATCAGCGGAAACGTGTCCTTGTCTTCGATGCCGAGCACGACCGCGGCGGTGAGGCGCGCAGGGTCGACGCCGACATGGCTGGTGTCGCAGCCTTCGCGTGCGATCGTCTCGACCAGGAACCGCCCCATCGCGTCGTCGCCGACGCGCGAAATCAATCCGGCCTTGAGCCCCAGGCGCGCGCACCCGAATGCCGTATTCGCGGACGAGCCTCCCAGATATTTGGCAAAGCTCGTGACGTCTTCGAGCCGCGCGCCGATCTGCTGCGCGTAAAAATCGACGCCGAAGCGCCCGAGGCAGATCACGTCGAGTCGGCGGCCGGCGGCGAAGCGGGTGGTGTTGCGCATGCGGGATCGCGAACGGAATTCCCCGCGATCGTCGTACGCGCGCGCTAAGCGCAACGTCCGATGCCGCAGGTTGTAGGATATTCATTCTCGCAGAGCGCAATTTGAAACGCAAATTCCATTTTTGCCGCAACTTGGAACGAGCCGTCCACCAGTGGCCTGCAACAGGCAAATCGTGAGTGTCTGACTCGCTCTCCAAGCCGATCACTGCGTTGCAGCTGCTTGCAAGGGGGCCTACCCTTGCTGCGCAGCTGCGCCTTGCGCTCGACTCGGATAGCAACGTCATACCGCTACCGTTCACTACCGATTCGCCTGTTACAGGCCACGAGCGTCCGCGCCGGATTCACACTTGAATACCGCCGTCGTCCCGCGCGACTTCGCGCTGATCCTCGCCGTCGTCACGCTGTGGGGATTTTCGTTCGTGCCGATCAAAGTCGGCCTCGAAGAAATGCCGCCGTTCGCCTTCGCCGCGTTGCGGTTCTGCTTCGCCGCGATACCGCTCGTCTTCGTGATCAAGCCGCCGCGGATGCCCGCGTCCCAGGTGATCTCCTACGGTCTCGGCATCGGCGTCTGCCAGTTCGGTCTGTTGTTCCTCGGCATGAAGCTCGGCATGCCCGCCGGCCTGTCGTCGCTCGTCATCCAACTGCAGGTATTCTTCACGATCGGACTCGGCGTCGCGTTCCTCGGCGACCGTCTGCATCGCGAAAATGCGATCGGTGCCGTGATCGCGGCCTTAGGCGTCGTGGTGCTCGCGGTCTACAAAATCCTGGGCGGCGCGAGCTCGACGTTCATCGGGCTGTTGCTCGTCATCGCCTCCGCATTCGCCTGGGGCGCCGGCAACGTGATCGCCAAGCGCGCGGCTCAGAAGCATCACGCCGACATGTTCGCGCTCGTCGTGTGGTCGTCGCTCGTGCCGCCACTGCCGCTCGCCGCATTGTCGTTCGCGTTCGAAGGCGGCACGGCGCCCTGGCATGCCGTCGCATCGGCCAGCCCGCTCGCCTGGGGCTGCGCGGTGTTCCTCGCCTACGTGGCGACCTTGTTCGGCTTCGCTTCGTGGGCGCGTCTGTTGCACCGCTATCCGACCGCGCTGATCGCGCCGTTCGCGCTGCTGATTCCGGTGTCGGGTCTCGCGAGCGGCGCATTGTTTCTCGGTGAAACGCTGGCACCGTTGCAAGCAGCCGGCGTCGGCCTCGTGCTCGCCGGCCTGGTCGTCAACATTTACGGACGGTCGATTGGCGCGTGGTGGAAGCGCCGTTTCGGCTGATCTACCCGCGTTACCGCGGCAATACCGAAACCTCGCGCTCCCAGCGCTCGGAAAGTCGCTTGCGCTCGGCGACGCCGAATCGGCCGCTGTCCTACGCAACGAGCTTCGCGCCATCGGTCTTGGGAACCTGCGGCGCAAGCGTAGCCGCGCAGCCGGCGTTTGCCAGAACGAAAACGAGTATTCGAGCTCGAGGGACTCCGGCGTCAGCGCGCCCAATCGTAGAAGAGCCGCGCGCCTTCGCGGTTGTGGGCTTGCTTGACAAGATTCATGCCGAGGACGTCGTAGCCCAATCCTTCGCGCGGCGCGATGAGCTTCACCGGAAATCCCTCCGCGATTTCGGTCGCGCCTTCATAGAGGAAGATCACGGCGAGCGTGGCGTCGCCACGCGCCACGGCGCGCCGCGTTGGTGGCGCGGCGCGTATAGCTGCCGACGTTGCCGTGGATTCGCTTGATCAGGTCGAACGCCTTTTCCTCGCCGAAGAGTTGAACCAACGTGATGAGCGTCGTGCGCGCCGCGCCGGATTGCCCGGGCTGACCCATCTGCAACAGGTCGTCGTACTCCGGCCGCGCAAGATCGCTCCAGCATTTGGGTTCGGGCAACTGCTTCGCCGCCAGCCGCTGCGTGTTGACCGCGATGCCGATCGCCGCAAATAAAGTGCGACCGAGCGATACCGGCTTTGTCGGGCGTGTTGCGCCCCTCAATCGTAGAGCTCGGTCAAGTGCGGTGACGATATTCGTCGGTCGTATCATCTTCGGCCGCGTACAAGTGCAGATCGCCGGCGCCGCCGTACCAGACGTCGAAGCGCGGCGCCGCCTTTTGCGCTGCCAACAACGCAGGAGTTTCGGCCGTCGCCTTCTGCGTGACTGCGACTTTGATTCCGCTCTTGCCCTCGAATGCGGCAGCGAGCGCCTCGCACCACGGCAACGGGGCGCTGCACAACAGGTTGAGCGATTGCGGCGCGTCGGCGGCGATCGCGCCGGACCACCCCGCGAGCGCAACAAGCGCGCTGAACGCGCGGAGCGCGATTTTCATCGGACCGCCTACCGTGGTATTGCGTAGACCTCGCGGTACCACTTCTCCAGAATCCGCTTCCGCTCGGCGGCGCTGCCGTATTTGGCGAAGTCGTAGTTAATGAGCTTGATCTCCTCCATTGTCGGCGCGCCGGTCGGAGGCGGCACAGCCTTGTTCGACGGCATCTGGAAATTCTTGAGCTCGCCCCCGATCCGCTGCGCAGCCGGTGTGAGCGCCCAGTCGTAAAACTTTTTCGCGTTGTCGAAATTCTTCGCGCCCTTGACGATGCTCATCGAGCCGACCTCGTAGCCGGTCCCCTCGCAAGGAACGACGATCTTCACCGGAAAGCCGTTGGCGATCTCGGTCATGCCGTCATGTAAGAAGGTGATGCCGATGCCGGTCTCGCCGCGCGCAACCGCACGGATCGCGCCGGGACCGCTCCGCGGATAGTTGTTCGTGTTCTTGTGCATGCCTCTAAGTAGCTCGAACGCCTTGTCCTCGCCGAAGATCTGGACGAACGTCGCGAGCGTCGCGTACGCGGTGTCGGAGGCGTTCGGATTGGCCATCTGCACCTCGTCCTTATAGATTGGATTGGCGAGGTCGGCCCAACATTTCGGCGGCGGTAGCTTCTTTTTTGCCAGGAGCTCCGGGTTGTAGCCGATGCCAAGGGCGCCCGTATAGACGCCGACGGTGCGAAACTTCGACTGCTCCGCCTGCTTGACCGCCCAATCGTGCAACTGCGGCAGCATGGAGGATTTGTATTCGTCGGTGAGGCCGAGCTCCGCGGCCTGCAGATGCGGATCGCCCGACCCGGTGTACCAAACGTCGATCTTCGGATTCGCTTTTTCGGCGGCGACTTGTGCCATCGCCTCGCCGGCGGACTTCTGCGTGATGCCGACCTTGATGCCGGTGTCTTTCTGGAAAGCGCTGACGACCGCCTCGCACCAGGGCAACTGCACGCTGCAGACGATGTTGAGCTGGCCCTGCGCGGCGGCCGTTCCGGCGCAAGTCGCGAGTGCGATAACCGCCAGGACTCCGACGACGTGCCGCATGGCTCCTCCCCTGTCCCACCGGCAGGCGGCGCCGGATGGGTGCGGGGATGATAGCGCAGGCGAAGGTGGCCGCCGCGATGTAGTACTCTTTTCGGAAACGCGAACGGCGCGGCACGCAGTGTGCGAATAACAACGCCACGAGCGACAATTCCACGGAGACGCTCAATGCGCAAGGCCATCAAGATCATCGCAATCGTTGTCGCCGGACTCGTCGTGTTGGCGGGGTGTCTGGTGTTGTTGGCGAGCGTCATGAGCGAGCGCAAGCGCCAGCGCGCGATCGATGTCGCCGTCGCGCCGGTCGCTTATGTGTCGGACGATGCGGCGCGCGTGCGCGGCAAATACCTGTTCGACTCGCGCGGCTGCGCCGAATGTCACGGCGCCGACGGGCGCGGCATCGTCGTGATCGACAGCGGCGGACTCTACGTCAAATCGCCCAATATCAGCACCGACGCGGGAAGCGTCGTGAAGAGCTACACCGAAGCCGATTGGGTGCGCACGATCCGCCACGGCATCAAGCCCGACAAGCACCCGGTGATCATCATGCCGAGTAAGGATTACAACCGGCTGACGGACGCGGACTTGGCGGCGCTCGTCGCGTATGTGCGGAGCCTGCCGCCCGTGGCGGGCGAAGGCGCGACGATCCGCTTCCCGTTGATCATCAAGGGACTGTACGCGGTCGGGCAGATCAAGGACGACGCCGAGGAGATCGACCACGCGCTGCCGCCATCGATTCCGGTACCCGACGCAGTCACCAAGGAGCACGGGGCGTACGTCGCGACCATGTGCCAGGGCTGTCATGGCGACCACTTTTCCGGGGGACCGATTCCCGGGACGCCGCCCGAATGGCCACCGGCGGCGAACCTGACGCCCGGCACCGGCAGCGCGATGCCGCGTTACGACTCGCCGGAAAAATTCGTCACCATGTTGCGCACGGGCAAGCGGCCCGACGCCACCGCCGTCAGCGCCGTGATGCCGTTCGAGTCGCTCAAGAACCTGAACGACACCGACGTCGCGGCGGTCTACATGTTCCTGAAGAGTCTGCCGCCGCGAGCCGCCGGCGGACGATGACCTATCCGCTATGACGGCGCGGGGGTCGCGAGCGGCCTGCCCTTTGCGACGATGTAGACGGCAAGAATCTTCGCCGTCTTGTCGCCGGTGCGCGCGTCGTTAACCGCGTTCGGGGGCTAACGCTTCGACGGAACCCGGTAGAGAAAAAGCTGCGTGAACGCCATGCCGGTAACGGCGATCTTGTCGAGCGCGTCCTGCTCGACAATTTCGTCCGGTTGCCACGTCGGAAACGGGAAATCGTGCACGACGACGCGCGCGCCGGGCTTGAGTTCCGCCAGCAGCTTCTTTTCGACGCGTGCCATCACACGCGGCAAGAGGTAAATCGTGACGACGGTCGCTTCGCCGACGTCCGTCTTGAATAGATCGCGCTCGAAGAAGCGTACGCGATCGGCGACGCCGGCCTTCGCCGCATTCTCGTTGGCGAGCTTGACGAGCGCCGGATCGATGTCCACGCCGAATCCGCCGCGCGCCTTGTACTTGGCGACCGCCGCGATGACGAGCCGACCGTCGCCCGAGCCCAGGTCGACGACATAATCGCCGGGTCCGACTTCCGCGAGCGTGAGGATCTCGTCGACGATCGACGCGGGTGTCGCGACGTAGGGCGCGGCGAGTTCCAGCGTCGCCGCTGACTGCGCAAGCGCCAGATCGAGCGCGCCCGCGAGCACGCAGGCGCAACACGCCTGCGCGATTCGGTGCTGGAATCGGATTGAGATCGTCATCGGAGGCGCATCGTCCGAGCGAGAGATTATCGGCTCATGGGACTCGTCGCCGGACAATTCTCGTACATCGTGTCGATCGCGACGCTGACCATCGCGGCCGAGACCGTTAGTGGACTTGCGATTCAATCAGTCACGCAGCTTGTCGCCGAAGCTGAGAGGCGTGTGCCCCCTGAGTCGTCGACAGATGACGTTGTTGCGGATCGAGCGGCAAATAGGAACAGGAGCCTCACACGTCGACTCGAGACTTGTTCCATCGCGTCGCCGACTCCCACAAGTCCGGCCATAAAGTGAGCGCGCGTCCATAGTGCTGCGCACTTCCGCGCACCAAACTCGGCGATGCGAGTCGCTGCCGCAGCATCTCGGGACTCGTTGACAAAGTCGGCGACCCGAGCCACGGTTTCAATAGCTGCTTCCAGAGAGCGGGGACCGTTGCGTCATCCAGCTGTCCTTGGATCGCGTAGCGGACTCGGCTCGCAGTATCTGCCGCCTGTTGCTCGAGGAGGGTATTCAGGTGGCGATCACTGGTCGTTGCGAGATCCAGTAACGCGCTCGCGAGTAAGCGTATGCGATCAGCGGGCAATTCACTGAGAATGCTTGAAGCGCGCGTTTCCAAGAAGTCCATCAGGAAATGAACAGGTTCCTGCGGGAAGCTGGCGGAAGCGTCCAACCAGTTCTTCGGAGGGCGCCGCCAATGCGGCAGACCCCACGGGAGATCGAAGGACCATGCACCTGGATGTGCATATCGGACGATGTCGCCCAGCAGCAAGTCTTCATTCCGATTAGCACGAACAGCGGCGGGCAAGAGTACGCTGTTGTCCAGACCGGCGAGCGTCGTGAACGTGAGCGGACGATTCGGAGTTAGCCGCATCCGCGGATGACCGCGCCAGTTATAGCGCTCGCGGAAGGCCGTAGACACACGAGCCGACGGTCCTAGCAATTGCTCCCTCGATTCCTTGGGTAGTGTCAACAAGTGATACGGGAACAGTGCCGACCCAGGATCACCGATAGCGTGATTTTGGGTCATGAGGATTCGGGCGCCGCTTATAAAGCGGGAGGCATCATCTCCAATTAACTCCGTGACGGCCGGCCCTTGAGTATCACGGGTAATTTGGTTCCATGCGCGCCCGACAGGGGCACCCAGAACTTCTAAGTGGGCAGCGATTGGGTCGATATCGGCTGAGGTGCATGCCAGTTCCAGTTCCGACTCGTTTCCGAAGCAGAATAGTTCATCCTTACTAGACGAAACTTCTAAGCCACTCGCTTGGACTGGCGACCACCGTGGGTCGAGCACCGCATCATCATCAAGAATAAGCACACGTTGGCCTGCGGTTAGCAGCAATGCAAAATTGATAGGACGCCCGTAGGTTACCTCTCCGTGAGCAGGCTTTCCGAGAAGCCAATCAATCTCTGTGCTCGCTGAAGGAAAGTCCAAGCGCAGCGCCTTGACTACCGCGTGCTCTTGAGACAAGTCATGGTGCACGCATTCGAGCCCGGACTCCGCCACAGTTTTGCGATTTGTTGCTATGTTGGCAACATCACGAGAGTCGTCCAACACTTGATAGCGATACCGCACATCGGTGCGGCGCTCGAGCGCCGCGGCGCTTTTTAGCGCTCGCGCGAGCAGTTCAGGACGGTCGCTCGTCCTAATGACCACACCGGCAAAGGAAGCAGGTACCCAATCCGGTGCCGGGTCAAGGCGCTTGACCAGATCGTCCAGCGAAGTGAACAAACCGCGAGAGGCAAATTCAGCGAGCCACCGCGATATCGTCGGCCAGTCTTGGTCAGGCACACCGAGTTTTTGTCGCACGCCTACGCCGTGCTCGTCGATCGTTTTGCAGCCCTCGCAGGCGGTCAAAATCGCGTACTGGTCCGCCGAGAGCTCGACAACGACACCGTTGAGTGGATTGCGAACCCGGCATACTTTTGCCGCGAGGGGGAGCATCGTCCAAATCGGGGCCAACAAGCGCCCCGAACGATGCGCCGAAGGTGACCAGGACGGCAGTGCCGCGACCTTAAAGTTTGTCCGTAGCTCAAACATCGCCGCATTTTAGACTACTCATGCTATCGATCGGTCCTCGATCCCAGATTGGTCAACCATTCAACGACGGCTTCGCGCGAAGCCGTGTGACCGATTCGGGTCGCTATGTAAAGCTCCACATAGCGACCCCTATGCTCAGGTCGCAACTATGCGCACGTGGTCGTGTTCGAGCTCGCCCGCCCCTATGCCGGCAGGTGGTTGGGGCAGGCGAAGTCTCCGCATAGTTTAAAGCGCTTGCAGGAATCGGATGAGCGAGTCGGGCGG